>DAOVRD010000204.1 GCA_030628375.1 Planctomycetota bacterium | reverse complement strand
CCTACAAGACCAACGGCATGGGCGGAGGAGTTCGGATGAACAACGACGCCGTCGAGCAGATTCACCGGGCGTCGCTTTCGCTCCTGGAAAACCCCGGTGTCCGGATCGAGCACGAGGCCGTCCGGGCGCTGCTGCTTTCGCACGGAGGCCGGCAGGGCAGGGGGCCGGCGGACGTCAGGCTTCCGCAAGAGATGGTCGAGCAACACCTGGCGCTCTGCCCCCGTGGGGTGGCGCTCACCGATCGCAGCGGGCGCGAGGCCGTGCTGTCGGCGGAGTGCGAGCCGGTCTTCTGGTCCTGTCCCGGCCTGTTCGTGTGGCGTGGCGGCGAGCACCGGCCCTTCACCTCCGCAGATATGGCTGAAACGGCCCGGCTGCTCGACCAGCTTGAGAACGTGCAGGCGGTTTTCGGCGTTTCGCTCGAGGACGTGCCGCCCGGTGCGCGCGACGTGGTGGGGCTGAACATCATCGCCCAGAACACGGCCAAGCATGTCCGCGTGCTCTGCTTCACGCCTGCGGGAGCGGACGTGCTCGTTGAGATGAAGCGCGTAGTCGGCCCGCATCCCTGGTTCAGCATCGGCTTCACTGCCCACGGGCCGCTCAGATGGACGGAACTGGCGCTGGAGATCTTCCGACGCACCGCCGGACACGGCATCCCCGTCAGCATCAACGGAGAGCCGATGGCGGGGGCGTCGGGGCCGGTCACACTTGCCGGATCGGCGGCCGTCGGCAACGCGGAGATACTGGCAGGGATCGTAGTCAACCAGGTTCTGGAGCCGGGGCGCCCGTGCATATACAACCTGGGGCTGGCGCACGTGCTGGACATGCGCACCGCGATTGCGGTGACGGGCGCGCCGGAGAACGCACTGCTGGCAGATGCCTCCGCTGCGATGGGTCGCTTCTACGGGCTTCCGTCGGCCTCGTGGGTCTCCACCGAAGCGATGTGCCCCGACTCGCAGGCGGCACTGGAGAAGATGTTCGGTTTCCACGCACACATGGCCGGCGGCGTTTCGCTCATCTGGGGTGTGGGGCAACTTGAGTCGGAGATGACGTTCGCACCGGCGCAGGCCGTCATTGACAACGAGATGATCTCGTACGTCAGGCGCTACCTGCGCGGGCTTGACGTTAGCGAGGAGTCGCTGGCCCTCGAAGTCTGCCGCTCCGTGGGCATTGCCGGCTCCTTCCTGGAGCAGGAACACACGCTGCGGAAGTTCCGCTCGGAGTTCTTCATGCCGTCGGTGCTGTGGCGGGACCGGAGGGAGAAATGGGAGGCCGCCGGCGCCAGAAGGTTGGGCGAACGCGCTGAAGAGATCGCGTCGGAGCTTGCGGCCACTCCGGTGGACAGCGGCCTGTCAGAGGATCAGGCGGCAGAACTCGACCGAATCACCTCTCGGTTCCTGAAGGGCGTGGGCGGCAACGCACCCGCCCTCCCGCCGCGGGACGATGCCACTTGAGGCCGGCCGCAGGTCTGCTGTTGACAGTGTGGTAGTCAGGTCTTAGAACTATGACGCGCGAGGAACATGCCACGCCCAACTCAAGTCCGGGCGGAATCGTCAGGAAGGGAGCCAAGAGAGTGTATCGCTACTCCATAATGACGGTCGCGGTGCTTGTCGGTGTAAACATGCTTTCGACCCTGTGCCTGGCCCAGTCTGAAGTGCGCCTGCCACTGGGCGTAAGGGCAGTGCGGGACATGGCGAAGGCCTACCGGGAAACGACGCGCACGCGTGAGCGCATCTGCATCAACGGGCTCTGGCGGTGGCAGCCGGCTGAAGGGGCCGCCCAGCAGGTGCCCGGCGGCAAGTGGGGATTCTTCAAAGTGCCCGGACCATGGCCGAGAGCCGCGCAAGGGGGCACGCAAACGCTCTATCCCCATCCCGACTGGAGAGATGAGAATCTGGGGCAAGTCACGACGGCCTGGTACCAGCGCGAGATTCAGATCCCCCAGGACTGGGCCGGGCGCCGCATAGCAGTATACGCCGAATACTTGAACTCCTACGCGACTGTGTACATTGACGGCCAGGAGATGGGGCAGATGCGCTACCCCGGGGGTGAGGTGGATATCACGTCGGCATGTCGTCCGGGCAGCAAGCACCTGCTGTCGTTGCGCACCGTGGCCATGCCGCTCAGCGCGGTGATTATGTCGTACAGTCAGACCAACGAGGGCAAGCTTGTGCGCGGACGTGTGTCGCGGCGCGGTCTTTGCGGCGACGTCTTTCTGGTCAGCGCCCCGGCAGGGGCCCGCATAGATGACGTGAAAGTCGAGACCTCGGTGCGCGAGTGGCAGATCACTTTCAACGCCGCCATGCAGCTCGAACCCCGTGCCAGTTACAGCCTCCGCGCCCGCATCCTGGACGAAGGGCAGGAGACCAAGACCTTCGCCAGCCGGTCCTTCAGGGGAGCCGACCTGGAGAAGGGCCGCTTCGCATTCGCCAGTGCATGGAAGCCCCCTAAGCTCTGGGACGTGCACACGCCCCAGAACATGTACTCCGTGGAGCTTTCGCTGTTGGGCTCCCAGGGCAAGGTGCTCGACGTATTCCAGCCGGTGCGTTTCGGGTTCCGTGAGTTCTGGATCAAGGGCCGGGATTTCACCCTGAACGAGACGCGCTTCTTCTGCCTCGTCGTGCCCTTTGAGAACGCCAACAGGGGACCCTATGAGGCCAGCTACGAGGGAGCGCGTGAGACGTTCCTGAGTTTCAGGAAGATGGGCATCAACACCGTGTTCACGCATTACTACAGTTGCCAGCCGGGCGGGCACTCGGCCCTTGGGGAAGTCCTGAGAGCCGCCGACGACGTGGGTATGCTCATTTCGCTTTCCCAGCCCCATTTCTCCAACTACGACTGGGATGCACCCGATGCGGCCGAAACGAACGGCTATGCCCGCCACGCCGCGTTCTACGTTCGCATGGCCCAGAACCATCCTTCCGTCGTGATGTACTCCACCAGTCACAACGCCACCGGCTATCACGAGGACATGAACCCCGATCAGATCGGCAACGCGACCGGGGAGCGCAACTTTCCCTGGTCAATAAACAACGCCGCTGGGGCCATGAAAGCCGAAGCGATTCTGAGACCTCTTGACAGGACCCGCGTCATCTATCACCACTCTTCCGGCAATCTCAGCCAGATGTACACCAGCAATTTCTATCTGAACTTCGTGCCCATCCAGGAGCGTTCCGACTGGTTTGAGCGCTGGTCCAGGGAAGGCGTGCTGCCCGCCTTCCTGGTCGAATACGGCCCGCCGCTGCCTCCCACGTGGACGATGTACAGAGGATGGTACAAGGGCAAGAGGGCCTACCTCAGCGCCAACGTGGCCTGGGAGCTGTGCACGGCGGAATGGAGCTCGCAGTTCCTGGGTGACAGGGCCTTCGATCTCACCGACAAGGAGAAGGAGAACCTGCGCTTTGAAACCGGGCAATTCCGTGCGGGCAAGACCTGGCAGCGCTATGCCTACCCCAATCGTTTCAACTCCAAAGACTTCGACATCCCCAACCGCTGCGACGTCCAGGCCATGTACATCAAGGACAACTGGCGCGCGTTCCGCACGTGGGGGCTCTCCGGCCCCAGTGGCTGGTCCTACGATCGCTTCTGGATCATCCCTCCCGGGTTCTCCCGCGAGGACGAGCCGCTCGATGTGGACTGGGACGGCCTGCAGAAGCCCGGTTACAGCCTGGATTTGATTCCGGGCCGCGCCCGGTTGTCGGACTGGGTGCCCAACAGCGCTGGAGATGCGTTTCTGCGCAACAGCCAGCCGCTGCTGGCCTACATCGGCGGAAAGCCCGCCCGCTTCAGCACCAAGGACCAGAACTTCCTGGCAGGCGAAACCGTCGAGAAGCAGATCATCATCGTCAACAACTCCCGCCAGACCGTCACCTGCGACTGCTCATGGTCGCTGGCTCTGCCCGAAACAGAAAGAGGCCGGGAGACGATCACCGTCGAAACGGGCCAGCTGGGGCGCATCCCGATCCGGATCTCACTGCCTGCGAATCTGGCGGTGGGCACGTATCCGCTGACGATGAAGATGGCGCCCGGCTCCGGCGAGATACAGGAGGACACCTTCGAGATCCACGTCTTGCCCCCGCGGCCTGCCGTCAGGGTCAGGACGAAGGTCGCCGTGTTCGATCCGAAGGGCGAGACCGCCGAGCTGCTGCGGGCCCTTGGCGTTCAGAGCGCAGCCGTCAAGGCCGACGCCGACCTGAAAGGTTATGACGTCCTCGTTGTCGGCAAGGGCGCCCTCACGCTGGACGCGCCGGCGCCGGATATCACCGGCGTCCGTGACGGTCTCAAGGTGGTCATGTTCGAGCAGACCTCCGATGTGCTGGAGAAGCGCTTCGGCTTCCGGGTGCAGGAGTACGGCCTGAGGCGCCTGTTCGCGCGTGTGCCCGACCACCCGCTGCTGGGAGGGCTCAAGAACGAGAACTTGCACGACTGGCAGGGCGAGGCGACGATTGTTCCCCCGCGCCTGGAATACGAGATGTGGCGCCAGCACGGACCCTCCGTCGTTCGCTCGGGTATCAAAGTCACACGACCGTGGCGCTGCGGCTGCTGGGGGAACGTGGCCTCGGTGCTGATCGAGAAGCCCGCTTGCGGGGATTTCCTGCCCATCGTGGACGGGGGCTTCAGCCTGCAATACAGCCCGCTGATGGTCTACCGAGAGGGCAAGGGAGTCGTGGTTTTCTGCCAGATGGACGTGACCGGACGCTCCGAGACGGATCCCGCAGCGACCCGAGTCGCCGGCAACATCCTCAATTACGTCTCGGACTACACGCCCGCGGCAAGTCGCAGGCTGCTCTACGTCGGCGAACCCGCCGGCCGACAGCATCTGGAAAGCGCCGGGATGACGGTCGGGGACTACGCGGGCCAGGAGCTGAGTGCGGATCAGGTACTGGTGGTCGGTCCGGGCGGCGGTCAGAAGCTGGCCGCCCGTGCCGGCGCCGTCAGAGAGTGGTTGGACGCTGGAGGGCATCTGCTTTCCCTGACCCTCAGTGGACGCGAGGCCGGCGCCTTCCTGCCGGCCCCGGTTCAGACCAAGAAGGGCGAGCACATCTGTGCCCAGTTCGAGCCCGCGGGCAGCAACTCGCTTCTTGCGGGTGTCGGTCCTGCCGACATCCACAACCGCGACCCGAGGCAGATCGAGCTGGTCTCGGGTGGTGCCGAGGTGGTGGGTAACGGCGTGCTCGCTGTGGGCGGCAGTGGGAAAGTCGTGTTCTGCCAGCTCGCGCCGTGGCAGTTCGACTACGGCAAGTACTACAACCAGAAGCGGACCTTCCGCAGGACGAGCTTCATGGTGACGCGGATACTGTCGAACATGGGGGTTTCGGGCTCGACGCCGGTGCTTGAGCGGTTCTCCAGCCCGGTCGCGCAGGGCGAACAGGAGAGCCGCTGGCTTGAGGGACTCTATCTTGAGGCGCCGGAGGAGTTCGACGACCCCTACCGTTACTTCCGCTGGTGAGCATGGCCATCTGGGCGGAGGGCACGGCGCGCCGTGCGCCTACTGAAATGGCCCTACCCGGAAGTTCGGTGTTGAAGCTCCACTAGTCAGCGGCGCCCGGAATCACCGGCTCTGTCCCCCACACGCCCACCTCCGTAGGGGCGCACGGCAGGCCGGGCCGGAAGGGCTTCACGCCGGGGAAGGCCCCTTGCTGAATCAGGTCGTCGTAGCGCGTGCCTTCCATCAGCATCATTGCCGCAGCGACCGGTCCGGAGTTGAAACCCACGCACAGGTCACTGAAGTACCAGTTCACGCGGGTCATCCGGATCCGGCGTGCAACGAAGCGCGACAAGTTTCCACTGTGGCTGATGGACATGTGCATGACGCATCCCGGCATCCAGGTCTCTCGGCCCGGGATCCATTCGAGCATGTGAAGGGGCCAGCTGTATGTCTCCTGGGCAACGTTGGAGATGGCGCAGAGCCGATAGATGTTGCGGCCGCAGACGTAGTGCAGGTGCTCCTCGGCCAGGTCTCGGTACTTCTCCTCTCCCGTGAGCTTCCAGGCTATGCATAGCAGGGCGCCCGTGTGGCCCACGTTTGCAGGGTTGAGGAACCAGCGATGGGGGTAGAATACGACCCCGTAGGGGGACTCTGCGCATGTTTCTAATACAGTGTCCATTTTCTCCACGTAACGTGTGCGGAACCGCTCCCTTAGACCGGCGTTCCCCCTGGCGTCCAACACGTAGGACACCCAGCCCAGGTATGCCTGGTACCGCCAACTGAAGCCGCTCCAGTCTGGTTCAGTGTCGGCAAGTTCGCGCACGACGGCGTGGAAGCGTTCCTCGCCCGTCAGACGCCACAGCTCCACGGCCGCCCAGAGCATGTCGTCCTGCCATCCCGGGGTCTCGCCCTCTTCTTGTGCCGGTTGGTTCCGCCGGGCCCAGTCCCAGGCCTTCACGGCGGCGGCGCCATACACGGCGGCGCCCTCGGCATCGTATGGCTTCAGGCAGCGGGCCATCATGGCCAGGCAGGCGCAGATCCGCACGCTCTCGTCGTAGCTGAACCTGTCGTCGCGGATGTAGCGCGGGTCGGGATCGTTCTCGTAGCCCATGTTGCGTCCGTCAATGGGGTTGCCACCGCCTTTGCCGGTCGTCAGATAGCCCGGGCAGGAGCCGTCCGCCAGTTGCATCTCTCGGAAGTACTCGACGTGCCATCGCAGCTCGTCCAGGAAGTCAGGCACGCCGTTGCCGCTCTCCGGGATGTTCAACTGGCCGTCGAAGTGCTTGTCCCGAGACAGCTCCCAGGCCAGGAACATCATGCCCACCTGGCGCGTCCGCGGGAACAGGCGCGAGTCACCCGCGTCGAACCAGCCGTGACGCACCAGCTTCGTCTTCGACTCGTCGCTGAGGAACGGTGTCGGCTGCGTGTAGATCTCGCCCCGCACCCACTCGAATGCGTTCTTCTCCGGCAGCGCGCACCCGTTGCGCTGGTAGAAGAAGAAGCGCCCAAGGTGATAGAACAGGTATTCATAGATGGCGTCGTGGACGTAGAAGTTCACGGAACTGCCGACCCCCGGCACCTCCAGCACGTATCTGCCTGTCTGTCGTACCGGCGTGAAGTCGGCCTCGTAGACCCACTCGCCGTAGAGTTCCGGCTCGAACTCGGTACGTAGCTTCAGTTCGCCACGGAAGATCCCCTCGCCGTGGGGCTCTCCCTGGGCGTCTACTTCCCGGACCACGAACGGCCTGCCTGCGAGGCGGAACAGGCGGCTGCCGCACACCAGGCCTATCTTGTGGCTCTCGGGTAGGTAACCCACGTGGTTGACACGGACGGGGCCCCGCTCCGGCTCCGGCCCGTCCGAGCGGAGGACGATGTTGTCCAGGTCCATGCTCAGGGGGCCGACCCATCCCTCCCCGCCGATCATCACGTCGCTGGCAATGTGCAGATTGGCGTTGGGGGTGTCGAAGTCCATGTCTGCAACGGGCACGACAACGTGCTGCCAATCCGTCGTGTCCGCAAGGTAGGGGTCCAGCGGAGTCAAGCGGAGTCGCGCACTCGTTCCATAGGCCGCAAAGAAGGCGACGCCGAGGCCCTTGCCCGTGGCTTCGCCTCGAAGGTCGAACTCCAGGGCGCCCTGAGGGCGGTAAGCATTGACGTCGAAGAAGGGCCGGGAT
>DAOVRD010000133.1 GCA_030628375.1 Planctomycetota bacterium | reverse complement strand
GCCACCTATACGCCCCCCCACCTGCGCATTGAAGAACCTGACGTGCACGACTACGCGCGCGACCTCGTAGTGCGACACCTGGACCGAATGGTCGAGGACAGGGTCGGCATTCCGACCCTAACGTTCATCACATCGAACGCCGTCGGGTGGCACAAGGACGACGACCCTCACGTCGAGAGGCTTCAGAACCTCTGCCAGATGCTGCGGGAACTTGCTGCGGAGCGCAATGTGCAGCTTGCGTCCATCTCGCTGGCAGCCCTCCACGAAATGGCCGACCGCTCTTTCCCCGCCGCATTGAACCTGGACGATATCGAATAGAAGCAGCCACAGATCCACACTGATAAAGTCAGATTAACCAAGCTCCGGACATCCGCAAAACCGGCTGTGCCGCGACTATCACGGGACCGGAAAACGTACGACCATTGCCACTGATTTCCACTAATGGGCACGGATTACAGACACAGCGATCTGACGGGGAAGATCATCGGGGCTGCCTATGCGGTTTACAACGCCTTGGGGCATGGCTTCCTGGAGAAGGTCTATGAGAACGCCCTCGCCGTTGAACTCAACCGTCTGGGCCTGCTCATCAACTTTGGCCCGGAGATAGAGATCAAGAGAAGGATCTTCGATCAGTGACTATCTGTGGGAATCTGTGGCTGAATGCCGGAGCCATGGTGCAAATGGAGACATGGCGCAGTCAGGAGTGTAGTAACCGACGCGTGCAAAAGGAAGCCAGCGCGCGGATAGCCCCTTGGGGCAAGGAGGCAGCAAGGTGACGCAGAGGGAAGCACGACGGGCCAGGCACATTGGACTCTTTACGGCGGCTTTATTGGCCTTCGTATTTGCCGTAGAACCGGGCGGTGCCGCGGAGGAAGAATCGGCGGCACAGCTAAGCGAATCGATCCGTGAGGAATTCTTCGGTGAGCCTGACTGGAATCGGCTTGCACGCGACAAAGTCTCAGTAGAAGAATTGATCCAACAGTTGCTTCATGGCGCGGACCCCAGGTCAAGGGCGGAAGCTGCGATGGTGTTCAGTGACGCTGACCGTCTACCGCCTGCGGTGGTTGAGGCGCTTATCCAGGCGCTGGGAGATTCCAACAGGTATGTACGCGTGCTCTGCGCGATGGCGCTAATGGACTGTGAGGGCGAAGCGCCCGGTGTGGTGGCTGCGTTCGTCGAGCTGTTGCAGGATCCCTATCGCGGCGTGCGCAGTGTCGCAGTATGCGCGCTCCGGAATATCGGGGAGCCTGCCCAGCAGGCCGTGCCTGCCCTCCTGCGGTTTGGCGAGGAGGCAGACTTCGATAACCGGCTCGCGGTTCACGCTGCCATCCCGCGGATTACGGGCAAGCCTGGAGGGCATGTGAAGGCGCTCATGGAGGTTGCCAGCGGCCGCGAAGTCAGGCCCGGCCCGGACTCGTTGCCGGAGGATCAGCGCCTGGAGAGGTACCGAGTTGACAGGTCCAGGGCCGTTGCGTCGCTGGGGAGTATCGGTCCGCCAGCGTGCGAGGCCGTGCCGCTCCTCTTGGAGTTACTGCACGAGGACGAAGAATTGGCTTGGCAAGCCGCATACGCCATGGGGCGGATCAAGGCCATGCCCGCAAAGGTTGTTCCTGCGCTCATTCCCTTTGCAAGACCCGGCACGCCAGAGAGGCCGGAGGGACGGAGACTGCATGCTCGTAGCATCATGGCGTTAGGCAGCTTCCCCGACCAGAAGGAGGTGATCGTCCCCGTGCTGCTGGACGTTCTGAAAGAGGAGGATGCCCTCGCTGCCCTTATCCTCGATTCGCTCCGAGCAATCGGTGCTGAAGGCCCCCAGGTGGTTGCTGCCCTGGCAACAGTCCTTGATGGGGAGGACGACTTCGCGAAGTTGGCGGCCTTCGAATTGTTGGGAGAAATGGCCCAACCGCCGGACGAGTTCCTCTGGCGCGCACGCGCCGAGCTGGCCACAGGCCATGTGATCGTGAGGGAGCCGGCTGTTGTGTATCTGAGCCGTCTGGCGGCCTTCGACGATACGTGCGAGGAGGCGGTGCATGGGTTGGTCCTGGCCAGTCGTGACGACTACTCGAGTGTGCAGGTGATCGCAGTCACCGCCCTGGGCAAGGATTATGGCTGTCTTCAGGACGAGGTAATCGGCGCTCTGACGGATAGACTCTCGGACTTCTTTGGGGCACGCGTCGTGAGGGCCGCTGTGGTATCTTTGGGGAACCTGGGACCGAAGGCGCAGAGCGCAATACCCTCCCTCGAATCCATGGAATTGGACCGGCCCCAAGACGGAGCAGATCCGTTGCGCTCGTTGTGGCACGAAGAGTTGGAGCCGTTCGAGCCCCTGGTGGAGGCCACCCTCAGCAAGATACGAGGTTAGCGCAAGTATCGTGCCGGAAACCGCCGCCTCCTCGATTGTGTCAGGACGATATACGGAGGGATCAAAGGAGACGTTATTGAGTTGGGTAAACTCAAGTATGAAAGGGACGCGCTAAGGGCAAAGGTTGGGTACGTGGGGGTTGGCAGATGACGGGCTATTGGTTGGGGCGATTTGAGCACTGTGCTGGAGGGGCAGGAGATTTATGGTATCCCCGTTGATCGCCAGTCTGGTTTGGGCCGTGCTCCTCCTTCCCGTGCTGGTGTTGGAGTTGAGCACGCTGCGGAACGTACGGGCAAGCAGGTCGGCTGCGGGGAGTGTTCCCAAGCCCGTCGGTCGGCATGCAGAGCTTGAAATAGGTGGTATTGTAGCCACCCAGGTTGCCCTGGTCTTGTTGAACTTCGGCCTGAGTCTCGTCTGGCTGCTGTTTGCCCCGGATGGGCTGCGGTACCCAGCCTTTGACGTCATAATACATGCCCTGGTCTGGTTGGACTTTGCTTGGTTCGTTGCCGCCACGGGTGGCCTAATGTGGATTCTCTCGCGTTACTTGGAGTTTGCTCCACGGTTCCTCCTTCGGCATCTGCGATCTGCTGACAAGATCAGGTCCGCCAAACGGGGAGCCTTGATCTCTGCGTTGCTCGTGGGGGTGGTAGGCGTACTCACGCCCGTCGTGATAGTCTACGTCTACCATTTGGGCGCTCCGATACCTTCGATACCCTCGCCCCCGCGCGACATCTGGGAAGCTGCCCGGCGGGGCAGCGCCCGCCAGATGCGGAGTTTCCTAAGGGAGGATCCCGCCGCTATCACCGCACGAGACAGCGAGGAGCGTACTCTACTACATGAGGCAGCCTTGGAGGACAACAGTGCAGCCGCTGCCGTACTCCTTGAGAAAGGGGCTGACCCAAACGCGCGGGACAGGGGGGGTGTCACGCCACTGCACGAGGCCGTCCTTATCCGAAGTCCTACGTCCGCAGGACGCGCACGAAACGAGGAGGCCATCCGTCTGCTGCTAGGTGCAGGAGCGGATGTGAATATCGCCGATTCCTTCGGGCGGACGCCGCTTTCGTTTGCGGTGCAGGACGGGGATGAGTTCGAGGCCGTTGTGGAGTTGTTGCTCCAGGCCGGGGCCGACCAGAACGTGACACCAGGTGCCTTTAGGATGATGCCGCTCCATTGGGCCGCCCTGCGTGGGTCGGAGGGCTGTGCCCGGACACTTCTGGCCTACCGTGCGGATGTGAACGCGATGGATTGGGACCTTAACACGCCTCTGGATTTGGCCGTGGAGCGGGGCAATGGGATCGTGGCCGAACTGCTTCGACAACACGGCGGAAGGGAGTCACCGTTCGGGGACGCGGCACGTGCGAAGTGGTCCGAGCTTTTGGAGCGGGGTTGGACGCCGGCCGAGGCAGAAGGCGCCTCCGAGCTTTCGGGACCGGCGTTCGAAGGCGATGTAGAGGTCGTTCGCGCACTCCTGAGTCGCGGCGCCCCGGTGGACGGCGTAGACGAGCGGGACCGCACGGCCTTACATATTGCAGCGATGGCGATGGGGGGCCACAAGGAGGAGGTAACGGCAGCTCTGCTGGAAGCGGGAGCGGATCCCAACGCCAAAGATGGGGATGGCTGCACGGTGCTTCACTACGCCGCTGCGTGCGATGGCCCGCAGGTGCTACATCTTCTTCTGGCTGCCGGTGCGGACCCGAATGCCTGGGCGGACTGCCGATGGTTGGCAGGTGAGCCCTGGTCGCGCGGTGGTGTCGGCTGGTCGACCGTGTCGTCGGGCAGCTCTGATGCTCTGTCACGGGCAACGCCTCTTCATCTTGCTGTGATCGCCTGCCCTGATGGGGTTGAGGAGCTGCTGCGTGCGGGCGCAGACATCAATGCTCAGGCGCGCAATGGGTGGACTTGTATGCACTTCGCGGCCATACTGGGCGAGGAGGGCCTTGTGGAGTTCCTTGCGGAGCTGGGTGCGGCGGTACACGCAAGGGATTTGCTTGGCCGTACGCCTCTGCATTGGGCTGCCAGGGCGGAAAGCACCGAGGTGGCGGAACTGCTTCTGAAACGAGGCGCCGATGTGGATGCCACAGACCCCGAGGGCAGAACGCCTTTGCACGTGGTTGTCACGGAGACCGGGGGAGTGGGGCGTAGAGACTTCGACATCCTGGTACGCTTCGTCGAGTGTTTGCTCGAACACGGTGCCGACGTGAACGCAAAGGATGCGTGGGGGTATACTCCCCTCCGAGAGGCACTTCGTTCGGGCTACCCGACTGTCCCGCAGCTTCTGCGCGACCACGGCGGGAGGGAGGAACCAGCAGAGCCGTGGTGGTAAGAGGCCGGAATGCTGCCCGCGTGCTGTTTGTGCGATGGATGGTCTGTGCCGCCGGGGCCACCCGGGGCCTCATTGCCTTGCTGTCTGCCTAGTCCGGCGTGGTCGGATAGTCGTCACAAGTGTGCTTTGCCCTAAGTTGCGGCCTTCATGGCATTTCGGTTCAACGGCGTCCTATAACGACGCCTCGCCGTCGCGGAAACGTCGGACGGAGCCCTGGACGGACCGGCGTCACGGCTTTCAGACACGGATTTGCACGGCCGCCGTACGGCGGCCAGGGATGAAGGCGGATATGAAACACGCCGACGTTACGGAGAAGATCATCGGGCTTGCTCATAAACTCCGGCAGGGGAATCGAAATCAGGCGGAAGGTCTTTGATCGGTGAGAATCCGTGTTGATCCGTGTCGAACAGCCGTTGTCCGTCAGCTCATTTCGAACGTGACGATGCACACGTCGTCAGGCCGCGCACCGGTGCCCATGAACTCCTCGGTCTCGGTAATGATTCGCTGGATGAGGTCGCGGGGGACCAGGTGCGAGTTCTCGGCGACGAGCTTCTGCAGCCGCGACAGGCCGTATATCTCCTCCTGTTCGTTGGCCACCTCGTAGATGCCGTCCGTGAAACTGAGCACGATGTCGCCCACGGACAACTTGCTTTCGCGTGTGGGGTAGTCGGGGGAGTTGAGAAAGCCGAGGGCGGGCCCTATGTCGTCCAGGGTCAAGAGCGGCTCGGCAGTCCCGGTGCGCTTGCTCACCAGCAGCGGAAACGGATGCCCGGCGCCGGCAATGGTCAGAGAACGGCTCTCTCCGTCCACCATCATGACCAGACCGGTGGCGTATATCTGGGGAGCCAGATCACCCAGGACGCCGCGGAACCGCGAGTTGAAATCGCTGAGCACCTGTCCCGGCGTCTTGTCACTGAAATCAATAAAATCAATCACCGTATGGACGATGCTCGTAATGAGGGCGGCACGCACCCCGTGCCCACTGACGTCCGCGATGAAGATGGCCGCACGCCCGTCCTCCATGCCGATGATCTGGAACACGTCGCCGCCGATGGCTTCGGCCGGCAGGTACTTGTGCGAGAAGCTGACGTTCTTGATGCGAGGATACTTCTGCGGGAGCAGGGCCTCCTGAAGGCGGTGGGCCATTTCCATGCCCTGCTCCAGCTCGCGATTGCGCGCCATCAATTCCTGGTTCACCCTGTCCATTTCGGTGTTTGCGCGCAACTGCTGGCGGTTCTGCTCGGCCACCTTATCGTGGAGTTCCTTCATCCTGAGCAGGGTCCGCACGCGAGTGAGCAGCTCTACACGCTCGAATGGCCGATAGATGAACCCGTCCGCGCCGATGTCCAGGACCGCCTCCTCCTGCTCCGCGCTGCGCTGTTCGGCGATGACTATGACGGGGATGGCTTCGGTCCCGGCCCGGGAACGGAGCTTCTCGCAGAACTCGAGCCCGCGGATTTCAGGACTCGTAATGTCCAGAAGCACCAGATCAGGCGCGTCGTCTTCCACCTGCTCAAGAGCCTTCTCGGTGTCCCACGTCTGGTTTAGTTGGTAGCCCTCGTCCCCGAGCTGCTCCTGCAGAGCGTGCAGATCCTCCGGCGTATCCGTCACGACGAGGATGGTCTTTGGCTCACTATCGCTGTTGCCAGATGCCGTCATAGATCGTCTCGCTGTTCCGCTGCGACGTGTTTGGGGGCCCGGACCGCACTGTATCTTATCTGGTCTTGTGGCGCCACCACAATTGGAATGACCGTCGGGGGCCGAAGGTTTTATGGAAGGTAGTCCTCAGGATCGACGAAGCGTTCGTTGCGGAAGAGCCGGAATGCCAGCACGGGTCTCTCAGCGGCACCGGAGGAGCCGACTGTGCCGATCACCCCGCCCTGGCTCACCTCACGTCCCTTTTCCACGAAGACCCGGTCCAGATGAGCATACCAGCTCACCATGTTCCCGGCCTGGGCGATAGCAACCACGTTGCCCCACGCCGACGGTGAAGCTGGATCGGTGCGCACGCATGTCACCACGGTCCCTGCGGCCACGGCACACACCTCGGTGCCGGCGGGCGCGGCAATGCCTATGCCGGGCTCCGCCAGCCCCCGGACCCTATCGCCATAGTGCTGCACAACCTGTCCCTCCGTGGGCCACCAGAAACGCGACGACGGTTTGCCGCGATGCAGGGCCTCACGCGAAACGGTGCGCCGGGATGCTTTCCCTTCCTGAGGCGGCGGCGGGAGGACGAGCTGCGGAGGCTCCACGCCCTCCGCCCGGCGGATGACCAGCAACCCCCCCACCTTCAGGTTGGTGGCGTCCTTTATCCCGTTATCCTCCGCTATCTCCTGCCACAACACGCCGAAACGCCTGCCCAGTCCGTACAGGGTATCGCCCTCTCGAACCACGTAGGGGAAATAGTCATTGCGCGCCGGTTTCTTCTGCTCCGCAGTGAGCAGAGGCGGCCGGCGGCCGCTTTCTGCGGGCGCACTCCTGCACCCGACAAATGCAACGACCAGGCAAACCAGACCGACCCCGCAAGTGCCTCTCAGTGCAGCCGGGAACGCAGTCATTGACCTTGCCCACCTTCCGGTTGGACGAACGACAGCGTACGCTGCGCCAACAGTGCCAGAACGTGCCTATGACCATTCATGATTATACACTACCTGGCACCCGGCCTTCCCGGGCGGCCCTCCGGCCGGCGCGCACAGCAGAGCGCGACCCGCCTGCCCGAAGAGATCACCGGCGATACGGCATACTCCAAGACGCAGCCCCCGACTTCCTCACCCCGCCAGGTCCGCCCCCCGACACTCACGGCCCTCTATTGCTTCGAGGTACTCATTGCGACGAGCGTATTTCCCGCCCGCAAAATCACAACTGAAGAACGTTTCCAGATGTCTGCAAGCGTCTTCGAAGTCCATTGTCCTCCCGCCGAAAACCAACACGTTTGCGTCGTTGTGGCGTCGTGCGCACTCGGCGGCGTACGTGTCGTAGAGCACTACGGCCCTGGCGCCCCGCACCTTATTGGCCGCCATGCTCATCGCCAGGCCCGTCCCACATATCAGAATCCCGTAGGTCCTTTGCTCCCCGACAACGGCCTTGCAGACGCGTTCGGCCACCGGCCCCCAGTCTACGGGCTTCCGCAACTCCCCGGACAAGTCCTGGACCGTGTTCTTCTTCTCGGCGAGGTACCGCTTTATCTTCTCCTTGAGTTCGTAACCGGCGTGATCGCTCCCGATAACGAACTTCTCGCCGGTCGGTGCCGCGATGTCCTTTTCCATCGTCACACTTACCTCACTGTCCCGGGGACTGCTATCCGCTGACGCGACGGCGCAGCTCCTCTAGCCGGGACCCGGTCTTCGGGTCCGCCTCTTCTCCCACAGCCTTCGCGATCAGATCCAGAACGGCGCCAGCTTCCGCGCCATGGCCCGAGCCAAGAAGAAGCTCGACGTTCCCAAAGGCGGACTCTATCGTCTCCCCCCTGCCACTGGGCAGAGCGGCCGCAAGCCACCGTTCCGTCGCGCCGACGACGCGTCGAGGGTCTCCCGCCTGGAGCCAGCAGTCAACCAGTTGACGCCTGACCTCCGGCGAGCCGCCTGTCAGTTCATCCAGCCTCTCGTAGACGCGGGCCGCGCCGGCGAAATCGGTCTGTTTCCTCAAGACGCCGGCCAACTGCTCATGGGCCGTGATCAGACGGTTCTCCATACCCTCCGCATCGGCGAACTGTTCGATGATACGGGTCAGCACTTGCTTGGCCGGATCGAGCAGATCGCGCTCCTCCAAGCTCGTAGCGATAACGGCCATGCGCTCGTGGTCGTCCGTGGCGAGCGCCAGCAGCGAGACCTCGGTCTTCTGGCGAACCCGTTCGCTGGGGTCGTCCAGGGCCGCTATCAGTGCGGGAACGCCGCCCGGCTGCCTGAACTCGCCCAGGGCGGCCGCCGCGATCTCCCGCACGCGCGCGCTCGGATCCTTCTCCAGCAGCTCCGATATCCTCAGCACAGCCTGCACTGCACCCAGCTTGCGCAGGCCCTCCACGGCGAACCACCGCACGTTCTCCACGGCATCGTTCAGCCCGGTCGCCAGAGCTGAAATGGAGCTTTCGGACCCCACCTTCCCCAGCATGTTGGCCGCCGCCTCTCGCACTTCGGGGTGTTCTGAAGTGGTCAGGAGCCGTTCCAGACGCGCAACCGCCTCCTGTCCGGTGCCGCTCTGGACAGCGCCGACAGCGGTCACCAGAACCGCCGGGCTCTCGTCACGCAGCGCCCTTCTGACCAGTTCGTCCCGCAACTCCCCCTCTACCCGCGCAATGAACGCGACGACGCTCTGGCGCACCTGCTCGGAAGGATCCTGGAGAGCGTCTCTCAGGACAGCGTAGTCCTTGTCGTCTATCTTCAGTCCGTCGAGGTTATCCAAAGCGGCCAGTCGCGAAGAGCTGTATTGCCGCACTGCACTGTAGCGGCTCGCCAATGCTTCCAGCAGCACCTTCGGCGTCTCGGATTCTGCCGAGCCCACCAGCCGTATCAGCTCCTGATGTTGATCGCGCAGGTCGTTGAGCTGCGCGGACAGTGCCTCAAGCTCGCGCGAAAGAGCCAGCAGCTGTTCTTCGAGGAAGTCCTCGCGCGTTCTGTGGCTGTTCGCCTCCCACCATTTCCGCCACTGAGCCACGTCCAGGGGGAACTGGCGCCGAGATGTCTTGCGGAGCGCCTCCCAGGCGGCAATGCTCGACGCTTCGTCCTCGCTCTCCAGGCCCTCCAACATCACGGGCACGGCCCTCACCGCCAACCCATCGCCCAGAGCCTTGAACAAGAGCCGCCGCTGGGCCGAACTCGTCTCCGGCAGGCCAACCATCTCGGTAAGGGCGTCCACCTCCTCCGGCAGCGTGAACATGGCCAGGGCAGCCGCCGCCTCCCTTTGCACTTCCGGATCGGGATCCCTTATGACATCCAGGACGGCGTCGAAAAACCGATGGTCAACGCAGAACGCCACCGCCCGGATCATACTGACGCGCACGGCCGAATCCTCGGCGCCCCGCATGTTCTCCCGCACGGCTTCATGGGCCGGCGCATAGTCCAGAGACAGAAGCATGACGGCGGCCTGCTCCCGCACCGCCGCATCGGGAGAACGCAACTGGCTCTCCGCCTGAGCGTAGAGGACGCGTTCCTGGGGCAGCAATTCTTCCTCGACCGGCTCGGCGAGGGGGCGAGCCGGCGGCGTCCGGCACCCCACTGCCGCAAGCATTCCAACCAGCGCCGCAGCGACGACGAGCCGCCGCAGGCAGTGGCCCCGAAGCGCAATCGGGCCAGCCCCGTCCTGCTTTGCCGTCGCCTTCCGCATATCACCCTTCCTCCGGCCTGCACGCAACTCGACCAGGCAGCGCCCCATGTTACTGCATGGCAACGGCGAGGTCAATTCTCCGGATGCGAGACAGCGGTCATTCAATTGTCCCGTAGCGGATCAGATGGATGACCCGGTGGCGGTGGGCGGCGATACAACGGCCTTAACAGGATGTACAGGATATGCAGGATGTCCCGTGGCACCCGGTGCCGGGTAGAGTGCTGGGGTGGCACGGACAAGCCCACAGGTTTATCCCGAGCGTAGCCGAGGGGCTTGTCCG
>DAOVRD010000189.1 GCA_030628375.1 Planctomycetota bacterium | reverse complement strand
GCTACATTACGAGCCGGGCCTCCGTCGCTCCTGTCGGAGCTTTGGAGCCTGCGAGGGCGGCTGAGCTACATTCTTCGACGGGCTGCTAGCCGTCCCCTGGCGGGAGCAATCTCTCCAGTGCCGAGATGAGGGGCGCCAAGTCCTTCGCAAGGATCGTCCACAAGATGTCCAGGTCTATCTGGTCGTAGCCATGTATGAGCCGGTTGCGCAGCCCGATCATCTGCGCCCAAGGGATCTCGGGGTAGCGCAGACGTTCCTCTGGCGGCACGCGATTGGCGGCCTCGCCGATCAATTCGAGCAGACGCGCAATCGCCAGGTTGAACTGCCGGTCGCTGCTGAGGTCGTCACGGGTTCTCCCGCCAGCCAACGCGTGCGCTTCTCTCGCATGGCCCAGCATGTGGCGCAGCCGGATAGTGACGTCACGGTGCGACATAGAGCGCCTCGGCCTCCTGGACGACCTTGTCGCGGAAGTACGGACTCAGGAATCCGGGGGTGTTCAGGTCGACCGGGCGCCCAAGGATCCCGGAAAGCTCGTCCTGCATGGAGAAGAATTCGAGCCCGGGCGTGTGACCCGGTTCGAACTCGACGAGAACGTCCACGTCGCTGTCCGGGCCGAAGTCATCACGAAGCGCCGACCCGAAAAGCGCCAGGCGCCGAATGTGGTTGCGCCGGCAGAACTCTGCGATCCTCGCTTTGTCGGTCCCGACTCTGATGCCCATGGCCTTGTATCCTTTGAAGCCGAACCCAGGCCCATTATACCGGCTCGGGGTGGGGCGGTGCACGGCACTTGCCCCTTCTGTGTGCTGGCGGCGGACGCCATTCTGGCCGGGCGCGTTGAGCGGGCGCGGCGCTTTGTGCTATAGTCCGCTGCCGGAGTTGGCCCGCGGGGCGCTGTCAAGGGCGCACGGCCCTGTCCTCTCCGTTCCTCTGGACATCTCCGCTCAACCTGACTGGATAGAGGGAGCCCCATGCCGGAGTCACCTGACCGCACGACGCGTGAACCCGACTTCGGCCAGATGCTGAAGGTGCTCCGCCGTGAGCGCCCCGATAGGCCCGTGCTCTGCGAATTCGCCATCAAGTGGTCCCTTGTAGACGCGTTTGCCGATCCGGGCCTGGAGCTGGACCGCCGGGAGGACCCCGCTAATCCCTACCGGGCCACCGCGTGGCGCAATATGGGGTTCGACTACATGATGGCCGGCGGCACCTGGGGCCTGCCCAAGGGCGAGCGCGCGAAGGGGAGCACCGTCTCGCTCAACGAGGGGGCGCTGATCACCGACCGGGCCCGCTTCGAGTCCTACGACTGGACCGAACCTGACGAATCCCACTTCATCTTCATCCGCGAGGCCCGCCTGCCCGCCGGCATGAAGATCATCACGAACACGCCCGGCGGCGTGCTGGAGAACGTCGTCAGCCTCGTCGGCTACGAGCGCCTCTGCTACTGGAGCGTGGACGATCCCGAGCTGCTGGGCGCGGTCTTCGACGCCGTCGGATCGCGGCTGGTGCGCTACTACGAAGTCTGCGGCGGCTACGAGAACGTCGGGGCGTGTTTCGTCAACGACGACTGGGGCTTCAAGACCCAGACGATGCTCCCGCCTGCTGGCATGAGGCGATATGTGCTCCCCTGGCACAAACGGATCGTGGACGTCATCCACGCTGCGGGCAAGCCGGCCCTGCTGCACTCCTGCGGCAACCTGGGAGAGCTGATGGACGACGTGATCGTGGAGATCGGCTATGACGCCAAGCATTCGTTCGAGGACTCGATCCTGCCCATCGAGGACGCCTACGAGCGATGGGGCGCCCGCATCGCCCTGCTCGGCGGCATTGACGTGGACTTCCTGTGCCGCAGCGACCCGGCGGCCATCAAGGCACGCTGCCGGGCCATGCTGGAGCGGGCGGCCGACCGGGGCGGCTACGCGCTCGGCTCCGGCAACAGCATCCCCGAGTACGTGCCGGACGATCACTTCCTGGCCATGACGAGCGTCGCGCTCGACGGCGGGCCCTGACGGGCTGCCGGGCGCGTTGAGCCGGCGGGGCGAATGGACGTTGACACCCGCCCCCGATTGCGTAAGCTACCCCCGGCCCCGTTGCCACTTGCCCCGCTTCCCGAGGACTGGAAGACCCCATGCCCGCACCGAAGAAGCCCAAACGCCTGCCCGCCCTGTCCTTCGACCACTTCTTCACCTACGCCGAACTCACCGACTTCGTCGGGAAGCTGGCGAAGGCCCGCCCCGACCTCGTGACGCTCTCGTCGCTGGGCGACTCCCGCGAGGGCCGGCCGATCCACCTGCTCACGATTACCGACTCGGCGACCGGCCCGGCCGAAGACAAGCCGGCGTATCTCATCCACGGCAACATCCACGCGATCGAGTTGTCGGGCACCCACGCGGCGCTCGCCACCTGCCGGCAGCTCTGCGCAGACCACCCCAAGTCCGACCTGCTCAAGCGCGTCGCGTTCTACGTCGTGCCGCGCATCAACCCCGACGGAGCGGAGTTCGCCGTCACCACCTCGGGCACAATCCGCAGCCGCACCGACCGCTCCTTGCGCGAGCCGAACACGCTCTATCAGGAGGACGTGGACGGCAACGGCCTCATCCTCACCATGCGGCAGGAGCACCCCAACGGCCGGTTCGTGGCCGATCCCAAGGACAGGCGCCTGCTCATCCGGCGCACCGCCGAGAGCAAGCCGCCGTTCTACCGCACGCTGCCCGAAGGCATGATCCACCAGTGGGACGGCACGGACAACATCAAGGTCGAGGGCCGGAACTTCGACTGGAACCGCAACTGGTCCTACGACTGGCAGCCCGAGCCGGCGCAGCACGGCGCGGGCGACTTCCCCTTCAGCGAGCCCGAGATGCGCGCGCTGGCGGAGTTCGTCTTCGGCCGCGACAACATCTTCGCCGTGCTTGGCTACCACAACGGTCCCAACGCCGTGCTGCGGCCGCCGTCGACCGGCGCGGACACGGACCTCGACGCCGACGACGTGAAGGTCATGCAGGACCTCGCCGAGATCGGCGCGAAGCACACGAAGTTCCCCGTCATCCCCGTGGTCAAGTACCGCCGCGACTACCAGCGCGACATCAACCTGCGCGGCCACTTCCACAACTTCGGCTACCACCACCTCGGCCTGTTCGTCTTCGAGTTCGAGCTGGGCATGCTCCTGAACAGCGCAGGCATGAAGACGAAGGACGACATCTTCGCCGTCAAGTCCCACCAGGATTACGAGGCGCAGATTCGCAGGATGATGAAGTGGTGGGACAGGCAGAAGAAGCGCGCGCCCATCTTCCGCAAGTGGACCGGGTTCGAACACCCGCAGCTGGGGCGGGTCGAGGTCGGTGGGCTGCTGAAAAAGCACCTTGCCGGGCCGACGCTCGGCGATCTGCGGCGGATCGCGGCGGGGACCTACAAGTTCACGCTCGCGCACGCGGGCCGGCATCCGCGCGTGGTGATCGAGGCGCCGCAGGCGGAAGCCGTCGGCGGCGACGTCTACCGCATCCGCGCGCGGGTCGCGAACCGGGGCGAGTTCCCCACGCACGTGTCGAAGAAGGGGCGCGGACTGCGCCGGCTCAAGGGCGTGCGCGTCGACTTCGTGCCGGCCGAGGGCGTCGAACTGCTCTCGCGCGTCGGCCATCACTCCCTGGGCCACCTTGCCGGCGTGACGGACGGCCGCCAACTCGAGTGGTTCGTGTCCGCACCGGGCGACGGCCGCACGCTCTGCGAGCTGCGCGTCTCGGGCGGCACCGGCGGCAACGCCACCGCCCGCATCCCCCGGCCCTAACCCGCCGGCCCGCCCTGAGATTCCCGAATGGGTCAAGCCGCGGCGGGCCGCTGGCGGCTGCGTTGAGGCGGCGTGGCGTGTTGTGCTATAGTCGTGGCCGGCGGGTTCGTGCGTCAGTGTGCGCCGCCTGGCGCGCGCTTTGGAGGAGGGAGAGAGCATGACCATCTTGGACCGGACGACGCTGGCCTTCCAGGCTCTGACCGAAGAGCAGATCTACAGGCTGCATCTGGCCAGTCTGGAAGTGCTTGAGCGAACGGGCGTTTCGGTGCAGGAAGAGGAGGCAAGAAGCCTGCTGCTTGACGCCGGAGCTTATGCCGGCAGCGGAGACATCGTGCGCGTGCCCGCCCGGCTTGTCAAGCAGGCCCTGGCGACGGCGCCGGAGAAGATCGTGATGCACGACCGCAACGGTCGGCGCGTTATGCCGTTGGAGGGCGACAACGTCTTCTTCGGCACGGGCTCGGACACCCTCTACACCATTGACCCCTACACGCGGCAGCGCCGCAGGGCCCTCAAAGAGGACGTGCGCAAGATAGCCGCGCTGTGTGACTACCTGGACAACATCGCCTTCGTCATGGGCATGGGCGTTCCGGCCGACGTCCCTTCGTGCTCGACCTTCGTGCACGAATTCGACAGCATGATCAACGGCACGACCAAGCCCCTCGTCGTAACGGCGATCGACAACCGTGACCTGCGGGCCATTTATGAGATGGCGGCGGTGGTCGCCGGCGGGGAGCAGCAGTTGCGCGAGCGCCCGTTCTTGATCCTCTATGCGGAACCGATCGCCCCGCTGCAGCACTCGAAGATCGGCACGGAGAAGCTCCTGTTCTGCGCCGAAAGGGGCATTCCGTGCGCCTATATCCCGGCCGTCATGGCGGGCGGAAACGGGCCTGTCACGCTGGCCGGCTCGATGGCCATGGCCAACGCCGAGGTGCTCAGCGGCCTGGTCATCTCGCAGCTGAAGTCTCCTGGAGCGCCCTTCGTCTACGGCGTGAACGTCAGTGTCATAGACATGCGCAGCATGGTCTGCGCCTATGCCGACCCCGAGTTCGCCATGGCTAACAGCATTTTCGCCGCGATGGCGCACTACTACAAGCTGCCCGTCTGGGGGTTGGCCGGCGCGGCGGACTCGAAGACGCTGGACGCCCAGGCGGCAGCGGAGGCGATGCTCGGCATACTGATGGCCGTGCTGGGCGGCGGCAACCTGGTGCACGACGTCGGCTACCTTGAGAGCGGCCTCACTTCGTGCATGGAGATGATACTCCTGAGCGACGAGCTGATCTCCATGTGCCGTTGGCTCGCGCGGGGCTTCAAGCTGGACGACAATTCCTTCGCCCTCGACGTCATTGACCAGATCGGTCCCGGCGGACAGTTCCTGGACTGCGACCACACGCTGGACAACTGGCGGACGGCGCACTGGTATCCGCGGTTCATGGACCGGCGGCGCTACCACGCCTGGAAGGAAGACGGCTGCCCCGACATGTACGACCGGCTGAACGTGGAAGTCCGATCCATTCTCCAAACGCATACCGTCGAGCCACTGCCAGCGGAGAAGCGGGAGGAGATCGCCAGGATCATCGCCGCCTTCGAAGCCGAGCACGCAGACGACGCCCCGTAGCGCAGACCGGGCGAAAAGACAACGACCTTAACAGGATGTACAGGATATACAGGATAGATTGGGTCCGCGCCGGGCCTCAGATGCGCTGGCAAGTGTAGCGGACCTCGCGAATGTGGCGCAGCGGGAACTCGCTCCCCATCACCAGATGCGACAGGCCATACTTCTCTGCGACGTCGTCAAGAGTGTAAGAGGAGTCGGTCAGTCGGGAGATCTCGAAACGGAACCGGCCTTCTCCGGCGCCCCTCTCCAGGATCTGACCAACAGACCCCCCGCCTAGGCCCTGGAAGACGTAGTCGTTCGGCGGCGCAGCCTCGCAGAAAGCCGCCAGCTCCGCCGCCGCCACCGGCCGGCACTGGAGGCCGCTGTGCCGCGTGCGATGGTCCGCAATTGAGCAATTGATCCACACGGGGACTCCCCCCTCGGAAAGCGCGCGGAAGAAGCCGGCATGCGCCGGATCGTCCAGTTGCCAGTTGTGGAGGTAGGGATACACGATCGCCCCGGCGAATCCGTCCTTCAGATACCGGATCACGCTCCGCCAGTTGTGCGTGCGCGGGTTCATAGTCGCAAGCGGCGCCACGCGGCCGGCGTGCCCTGCGGCCGCCAGGAACCGGTTGTTGGCCCGTTCCAGGTCCTGCCTGTAGAGGCTGTCAAAGTCCCCGGTGTAGGCCTTCTCAATGCCCGTTTCGGCCAGCAGCGCGTCCAGCTCGTCGGGCGTGACCCATGGGCCCTGATAGAACGGCCACCTGCCACAGAAGCAGAAGTGGTCCTCCGTGAAGTCCGGCAGCCCGTCTGTCGGCCTCAGTTCGCCGGACTGCGCGGGGGGGATGTCCTTCAACTTGAAGACCCGGGCGGCGTTCTTGCCGAGGATGAGTTCCTTCTCCGCGTCCGTGATGTCGGCCAGCGTGACCTTGGCGAGCTGCGAAGCCTGTGTGCGCCCGACGAGGTCGCTGCCGAATAAGACGCGCTCGGCCCCGATGTCGCCGGCGAGCGCCTCCACCAAACCGCGCTCGGGGTAGTAGCCGCAGACGTCCACGTGGGCGTTGGGCAGGCGGTCGCGCAGCGTGCCGATGCTGTGGCGCCAGTTGCCGCCCGAGTGGGCTGCCACAAGGTCCGTGTCCGGACAGCGTTCGGCCAGCGTCGCAAACTCCTGCAACGTGATCTGCGCCCCGACGGGGCCGCCTGTCACCTGCCACGTGTGGATCAGGACGCCCAGACCCCTGTCGCCGGCGTAACACAAGAACTTGGCCGCGCTGTCCAGGCTCCCGTCTTCCTGCTTGAGGGAACACCAGAGCTTGATCCCAACGGCGCCTTCCTCGACATACTGGTCCAGTTGATCCTGCCAGTTCGCGTTCTGGGGGTTCATGTACGCCAGCCACTGCCCCAGCCCGCCGGACCTCGCCACAAAGTCACGCGCTTCCTGGTTGGAGTAGCGGACCTCGTCCTCGTCCGGGAACTCGGAGATCCTCCCGCCTATCGAGACCAGCGCCAGCGCAACGTTGTTGATCCCGCACTGGCGGGCCACTTCGGGCAGCACGTCCTTGCGGGCCCTACTCGGCAAAGCGTGAACGTGAACGTCAATGATCATAGCTCACTCACCGCCCTTTCCATCCGCTCCAGCGTCTCATCAATGTCCGGCCGTTATGTACGGTTCTCGCAGTAGGTTCATTCCAGCACGATGTCGCAGACGAACTGTGCCTCTCCGACGTCGGCCGCCATGGTCAGCCATTCCCAGTCCGGCCCCACGACGCCCGAGCGGGCATTGACTTGCTGCTCCCCCTTTGCCGCGTTGACCTCGACGATGTGAATGCCCAGCTTGAAGCACCAGAGCGCCACGCTTGACTCGTGGAAAGGCCGGTTATGCAGGTCCGTGCCGGAGTTGATGGCGTGCAGGATGACCTCGGCGCCCAGGCGCTTGAGCTGCCACGGCAGGTACGGGTTCGGCATCGTAGTCCAGCCGGGCGTCGCCCAAAGGTCATTGCAGATCAGCGCGCCGAAACGGATGCCGCCGTACTCGAACGTGCGCAGCGTCCCCTCCACGTAGTTCTTCATTTCACCCGTGCCGGGATGTTCGAGACGACTGCACCGCAAGATCTTCGCGTGGTAGCCCAGATAATCGCCTTGAGGCGGGTAGATGCGGACCTGGTTGTAGCAGTACTCGGCTTCGCCCAGCAGCTCCTTGTAGCAGGTGCCCAGTGCCAGTCCGACGCCGGCGTTCCTGGCCGCTTCCGCCACGCGTTCCGTCGCCTCTGCCACCTCGACCCGGTCGAAGTCAGCTCGGTAACCCGAGAGCGATCCTTCCGGCGTCAACAGGAAGTCGGCTTCGTCCGCACCCGCCTGCTCGATGGCGCGGAGGATGCGCTGCTCGTTGGCGGCCACATCATTGGTCACGGTGATCTGAGCGCCTGCGATGCGAAGTCTGCGTTCGGTCACAAAGGCACCTCCTTCCGGCCGGAGGTCCTTTCTATACACGGTGCGCAGCGACAGGTCAAGAGCACCGATCTCCCCGACAGGGTCATTCAATTGTCCCGTAGCGGATCAGATGGATGACCTGGTGGCGGCGGGCGGCAATACAACGGCCTTAACAGGATGTACAGGATTTACAGGATAGAGTACGCCCGCTCCCGGCTCCCCCTTGGGCCGGATTCTCGCCCCGACCCTCTGCCCTCAAATATCCGTAAAGCGCGGCCACT
>DAOVRD010000002.1 GCA_030628375.1 Planctomycetota bacterium | reverse complement strand
GCGTCAGGGGCGTTTTCGGACGACCGGTTCTCATGGGCATCCTCCTGGGCAAAACGGAACGAGCCCATTATACCCCGGGCGCCACACCCGTACAAGTTAATTCCGGGACGCGACACTAGTTCGTTGTTCTCGTAGTTGATGCGGACCCTTCCTCGTCGGTCGGTGGCGGCTGAGTCAGTTCCCACTGAGCCCCCGTTGACCGACCATGTTACGCTGACGATTGCCCCTGGGACATTGCGCCCGTCATCGTCTTTGACTCTGATGTCCGCCCTCGCTTCGATGCGGGTCCTGGAGAGGCTCAATCGAATGCGGTTGACGTGCAATGTTTCCAGCGCCTCTGGCTCCTCCAGGGCGCCAGCTGCGGTGCTGGCGGTGTCGGATACTCTCTCGCCCAGGAGCGTCAGTACTGTAACAATTACCGCAGCCACAAGGCACAAGAGCAGCACGTATTCGACCATGGACTGACCGCGACGATCGTCGGCAGACCGTCTCAACTGACGCATGGGCGTCTCCTTCAACAGCAGTGAAGCAACGAGACGCTGACCGGCCAGTGAAAGCAGTTGGTAGCCGCCCAGCGCGAGAGCCTTCACGGCCTCGCTGGAGACGCACCTTGCTCCCCTTCCTATTATACAGGAAAAGATGGACTTCTCCCCCAAAAAAGCTGAGAGGGAGCGCCGCCATGCGGTCCCCCTCTGTGGAGCCAAAGCTTCAGTGAAAGGGCTCGCCTCCATCGCCCAGGCCGCCTGGAAGGAGTGCGTTCTATCGGCCGTTGCACGCCGGGTCGCTTGAACGTATGCTCTGTGGCATCGGGGTGGCGAGGAGCGATCCGTTACCGAGCAACGCTCAAAGAGGGCCACGGTGGCCAAGGCGATGACGAAGGCGCAGCGGGTGGATGACCTGTCGAAGAAGGTGGCCGGGTCGAGCTGCGCGGACCTGGTGGGCGTCGTGGGAACACTTGGAGGGACGGCAAAGGCCTTGGGGAGGACGGTGACGGGCGTCCTCGTTCTGTTAATGGTTCTGTGTGTCGCGAGTTGCCGCGTGCCGGCCACAGACTCGTCAGGATTAGCTCAGGAGGGGCCCGCGATGGAGGGCTCGGAACGCACCATAATTGAGGAATGGCCGGACGTGGAGGCCCCCGCACCCCCGGAGCTGCGGGAAGTGGCCGCTGACCCGCAGGAGACGGCACTGCTCGTGCTTGACATGCAGAACCGGAACTGCAATCGCGAGCGGAGGCCCCGCTGCGTTGCTTCCATCCCCAGGGTGCGGCGGCTGTTGGACGCCGCTCGGGCGGCCGGTGCGCCCGTGATCTACAGCCTGACGGGCGGCGGTGCAGCTACCGATATCCGGGAGGAACTGGCTCTCCGGGCGGGCGAGCCGGTCGTGAAGTCGAGCGTGGACAAGTTCCACCAGACGGAACTGGAGGAGTTGCTTCGGACGAGGGGCGTCCGGGCAGTGATCCTGGTCGGCACATCAGCCCACGGGGCGGTCCTGCACACGGCGACCGGTGCGGCGCTGCGGGGGTTCGACGTCATCGTTCCGGTTGACGGCATGTCGGCCGGCGATGCCTATGCCGAGCAGTACACCTTCTGGCACCTGGCGAACGCTCCTGGAACGCGCCGTCGCACCACGATGACCCGATGCAGCATGATATCCTTCACCGGCGAGGGCGGCTGATCCGGCGATGCCTGCAAGCTGTTGGCCCTTTCGACTCATCCGTTGAGGAGCTTGGCCCATGGCGCGAACCCGCAACGAGGATAACGGCCGCATCCAGCCGTACGACGCCAACCCGTTCTACTGGCAGTACAGGGGCCGCCCGGTTCTGCTGCTGGGCGGCTCCGTTGAGGACAACCTCTTCCAGATCCCGGATCTCCAGGAGCATCTCGACCTGCTGCAATCGGTGGGCGGCAACTTTGTGCGCTGCACGATGTCCTCCCGCGATCCGGGGAACATCCACGCCTTCGCCCAGGACGGAGCCACCGGCCTTTACGATCTGGACCGATGGCACGACGAGTACTGGGATAAGTTCCGTGCGCTGTTGGACCTGACAGCCCAGCGTGAGATCTTCGTCCAGATCGAACTTTGGGCCACGTATGACTACTACAGTTTCTGGGTTGCCCACCCGTTCAACCCGAAGAACAACGTCAACTACACCGCCGAAGAGTCCGGCTTCCAGGAAGTCGTTGACTACCGCCAGAACACCCTGATACAGCCTTTCTTCGAGAGCGTGCCCGCACTGAAGGACCTGCCCGTCGTCCGCCGCTACCAGGAGGCCTTCGCGGAGAGGGTGCTGGCCATCTCGCTCGATTACGACCACGTGCTCTACTGCATGAACAACGAGACGAACACGCACCCGGAGTGGAGCCGCTACTGGGCGGAGTTCGTCAAGGCGGCCGCCGCACGGCAGGGCCGCACGGTCGAGGTGACCGAGATGTGGAACATGTGGGACCCCACCGACGGCGCCATTCCGGGCATTCGCATCCAGGCGGACCGTCGCGACTACCTGATGCGCTCTTGCGTGCGCGTGACCCTTGAGAACCCCGACCTCTACAGCTTCGTTGACATATCGAACACGAACACTCAGCTCGGGCGCACGCACTACGAGGCCACGCTGTGGGTCCGGCGCCAGCTCGAAGAACGCGGTAAGCCCAGGCCCGTCAACTGCGACAAGGTCTACGGCGCCGAGCCCACGCACTCGCACGCCGGCCCACCAGTTGCCGGTGAGAACCGCTTCTGGCGGAACGTGTTCGCTGGCGTCTCCGCGGTGCGCTTCCACCGTCCGACCTCCGGGCTCGGCCTCAACGAGGTGGCCCAGAGCCACATCCGCAGCATGCGCACGTTCACCGACGAGCTGGGCGTCTTCACCTGCGAACCGCGTCCGGACCTGCTCGACGACGACATGCACTGGGGCATGAGCCGCCTGGTGGAACTCTGCCGGAGCAGCGACCAGCCGGAACTGACGCGCGACGCGATGGGCTGGGGCCTGGAGGCCTACTGCCTGGCCGACCCCGGCCGCGCGTATGCCGTCTGCTTCCCGAACGGGGGCGCCGTGCAGTTGGACTGCTCGGCCGTCGAGGGCGATGTACGGTTGCGGTGGTTGGACGTCCGTGCATCCCGCTGGACGTACGAGGAACGCAAGCCGGCCGGGAACCGCATGCCACTGACCGCGCCCTCGGGCGCTTTCTGGGCGGTGCTCGTCCAGCCTGCGGGCACCTGAGGGCGGGTCGGTCCGACGTACAGCAGAGCGTAGGCGTAAGCGGTCACATGGGTGAACTACGGCAGGATCGTGACCCTCGACAAGACGTGCAAGGGATGAATCACGGCACACTCCAGAGGGCGCGCAACTTCGTAGTCTGCCGCTGCCGCTCGTTTCCCGGGGATGGATACTTGAGTGAGTGGTGCAAGAGCTCTGCCCACGGGTGATGGCCGTGTGCCCGACGCCCAACAACGGGTCAGTTCGAACAGCGTTGCATTCGGGGTCCGAACCGAACCAGCCTGTTAACCGACGGCCGAGTGGGAGTTAGGACGGAAATGATCGGCTCCCCAACTGTAACACTCTTCGTAACGACTGTTAGGTTGTGCCCGTTGGCAACTCATTCGTTCACATGTGCTTCCGAATCCACACTTGCTTCTGGCAGCCGTGATCGAAGTGAACGGTTTCACGACTTCCGTCACTCGCCGGGTTGATTCTCTTTTGAGAACTGCCAGAGTGCTCGGTCGACAACGCGAATGGTGACGCCGCATTCTTCGGCAAGCTCGCGACAGAACTGTGTGTAACCCCACCAGAACGCGAAATCATACGGGTAGGGTCGTTTGGTGATGCTGAGGGACCAGAGCGCTCGGTAGTCCATGATGGGGTATGGGTCCACATGTCCAAAGTGAAGCAGGACTGAAGCGGTCGCCCACCTTACCCCATCCAGCAGCGTTAGGACTTCCACACGGAGCCGCTCTGAAGGCGTCGCAAGGGCCGTGCGCGTCGTTTCCCGAATGAACTCGGGGGCGTTCTTCCTGCAGTGCGTCTGGGTTCGTGGAGTCTTCCACTCGCACACTTTCAGGAAGTCGTCCTTCGTGAAGTAACCTGCCGCCTTGACACGTGGACCGATTGCTCTCTGTATCTCCTCGTCAGCACCGAATTCGTACCTACCTGACCACAAAGCGATCTGTTCCTTAGAGAATCGCAAGTGAAGTCTCTCGTCGTCAACCATGTTCCCGCCTCGTCTACTGGGGGTCTTCCTGCAGTGCGACCGTGCAGATGCGGTTTGCCGCTCGCTTGAACGCCGAAAGGCTCGGATTGCGGCGCTTCTCCTTGTCAACGAGCGGTAGCAGGTCCTCGAAATCCGCGCGCCATATCTCCGCCAAACGATACTGGCGGTCCAGAAGCACCAGCAAGGCGTAGTCGAAAGGATGCTTGGAAAACCTGCTCAACCGGCCGGCGTTCCGCGGAAGTCCTGCCGATTCGCTCCTTCGGGTCTTGATCTGAACGTGTTTGCCATCAGCATCCACCGCGTCGAATCCCTGGCTCCGGGGGTCGACAGCCAGTCGCAGCCCAAGTTGGTGGCACGCAAGGACTTCGCCGACCTCACCCGTTATCCCTACCTTGCGAGTACCGCCAGTCACCCGCTCGTAACGAAGCGCTGCCCGGATTACTGATTTGGTGGCGGCCAAGGTCTCGTCGGAGATTGGAATCGTCTTCACCTCTGACGACGATGGCGCTTGTGGCGTTATCGAGGCTTTGCTGTGTCTCTTGCGGCTGCGCCCCGAGTTGGTCAGGTTCTGCTTCTCAGGGGTGCTGAATTCGTCAGCGAACCGGCCTTTTGTGGACTGATACCGATACCATGACCAGTGCGTTTTTTTGAAGGCGCTGTCGGGGAAATGAGCGAGTACAGCTTCCTCCAGCGATGCGTAATCGACTCGGCCTCGGTTCGCGTGTATAACCGCGAAGACGAGGGCTTTGATGGTCGGAAAAGCCCCGGCGGCCATGACGCCTCCCTCGCTATGTGAAGTGGCCTTACGGCGGATCACAGTACTTGCACTTGAGGACTTGGGCGCCGCTTGTGTCGCTCAACGCCTCTCCGTCGCAATCCAGCCAGGATCATTGAACGCTGCGTCGAGCCGGGTGCAGCGGTTTTCCGCCGCGGCCCGGCGCGATTTGCACCGGCTCTAGCCGGCGGGGATCGGGAGGGCCTTCGCGGCGTCGTCCAGGACAAGCACCCAGTCGTCCCGCTCGCCGCAGGAGGGCGCGACGAACTCCTGCACGCCCGTGTTCGAGTACTTGCCGATGGGTTGCCAGCCGCCGGTGCGCGGATCGTACCAGTGGGCCATCACCTTGGCGCCCGATATCTTGTCCATGCGGATGCCGAAGGGGTTCCCGAAGGGAGAGTATGCAAGGACGAAGCTGCCGTCCTCCGCGCGGGCGGCCTGGACGTGATCCTCCAGAATCCCCGGCACTGAGGCGACGATGCGCCGGTCCGGCACCATGAGGTACCAGGGCCGCAGCTCGAGGAGCCTGCGCATGTAGCCCATGCCAAACGCGCCCTCGCAATCCATGGCCTCACGCCAGTTCATGCTCGCTTCCGGCTCCCCGAAGGAGTACGCATAGTCGGGGGTCGAAAGCCGGGGGTTACCGGCGTCGTAGAACTGCCTTACCTCCCATGCCCCGTAGCCGTTGCCGGCGGCGCCGGCCAGCATGTTCCAGTAAGCCGCTTCGCGAACCTGATGGGCGTCTATCCGCTTCTTGCCCGCCGTCCAGGACACGGTAGCCGGATGGTTTTCATAGCGGGTCTCCATGTCTATGGTGGGCTTCGCCGGGGTCAGGTCGTAGTCGTGCGTGATGAACTCGTAGTTGAGCGTGCCCCAGGCGTGGCTGGACTGAATCACGTTGAAGTCGAGCCAGTCGGCGTCGTGGAACCAGAACGAAGAGGAGTAATTGATCACGCCCGGCGCAGGGCCGGGGCCGTGGTAAGAGACCAGATGGTCGCCCGCGCTCCCCTCCTTGAGGCCCCCGGCCATCGCAGCCCACACCGCCTCGTGCCCTTCGGGCGTTCGGTCGCCGCCCAGGAACCAGATGACGGCGTTCTGCCTGTAGCGAGTGCCCAGGAACTTGCCGAAGGCGAACGCATTGGACTCGGTGAAGACCTGCTCGTCCAGCGAGCCCTTGCGAACGTGCTGCCCGGAGTTGGTCACGATGCCCATGACCAGGCCCAGCTCGTTCGCGCGGTTGATGACGTAGTCCGTGTTCTCGAAGAACGCCTCGTTAGGCCGGGCGGGGTCGCCGTCCACGAGCGTCAGGTCCCCGTAGAGGTTGGGCGACTTGAGCCCGCGCAGCATGTAGGCCTGGATGACGGTGAAGCCCTTGGCGATGCGGTTCTTGAAATAGACGTCCACTTCCTCATGGTTGAGGCGTTTGAGCAACTCCCAAGCGGTGTCGCCGAGGTAGAAGAACGGTCTACCTTCCGCCGTGACGAGGTACCGGCCGTTGGGGCTGACTTCCAGTCGCATGCCCTTGACGGAATCGGGCGACGCGAAAAGGGGATCCACAGGCTTGGTGAAGGGCGTCGGCATGGCAACTTCTCCTCTCGGTCTGGTGGCCATTCATCTGGGACGACTGACAGGATGTACAGGATTTACAGGATGTACAGAATACACTGGACCCATTCCCGGCTCCCCGCGCCGCCAGAGGCGAGCGCGCTGACTCTACTCGCCCACGTCTATGACGAATTGCTGGGTTGCGCTGCCCACCCTCTCGGTGGTGACGCCGACGACCCTCTCCTGTCCCCAACTGAGGCGGCGCTCGTCCAGTTGTCGCACCTCCCTGTCGATGGTGGCGCTCACAACCACCTCTGCCCTTCCGGGAGCGTCCGGTGTGCCCGAGAGCAAGCCCGTTGTCTCGTCGATCTTGAGCCACTGTGGGGCGCGCTCAAGGGCGAACTTCGGCTCCTCGACGTCCCAGAAGCTCATGGCCAACCCGCCCCGGCACCTCAGGTCGCCCAGGGAGCGGATGGCCGAGACCTGGCAGCCGTACTCCTTGCCGACCTGGGCCTTCAGCGCCGGTTCGCTGTAAATGAAGGCCCTGGGAGCGGCGGCGTAGTCCGAGGACCAGCTTCGCTTGCCGTGCCCGTCCACCGCGACCACGCGATAGAAGGCCCTGTTGGCGTTGGGCAGCTCGAGCCCCGCGCCCACGACAGCCAGCTCCACGGCCGGCGTCTCGGCCACGAAGTTGGCGGGGAACGGGGTGGGCAGCTTCTCCTCCCGGTTGCCGACGTTGACCGCATAAGGCTCGTCGCTGACCGAGAAGCCCTTTTCATCGCTTCCGTAGACCCGGTACTTGACCGGACGCCGGCCCACGGGGTTGGGCCTCCAGCGAAGGGTTCCGCTGCCGCGCTCCCGGTCGAACTCCAGGGTCACGTCCACCGGGGGGGCCGGTCCGCGCGCCGTGAAGCTCCACGTCTTGCTCCACGAGCCCCACACGCCCTTGCCGTCCCTGGCCCGCACCCGCCAGTAGTACTCCCGGTCCGGTGTCAGCATGCCGACATAGGGCAGGGCGTACTGCGCCTTGCCACGGTCGGGCGTCTTGGAGATCAGCTTCCGGAAGTTCGTGGACAGGGGCCACCTCATGTCCGGCCGGTCAGAGAGCTGGAAGTGGTAGTCTGCGATCTTGTCGGCGTCGGGGTCCGCAGGAGGCGCCCACTGGAATACGACGTCCGTGCCGTCGGTCTCTCCGCCATCGGCCGGGGACACGGGGGCCGGCGGCGCTTCCGGTGGCCTGGAGGCCGACCGTTCGACCCATGCGTGGGTGATGCGCACCCTTCGGTCGCCGGGGGACTGGTCGGTGTAAGCGAAGGCGTTCTCGCCGACGGCCATTCCCGGCAGGGAGGGCATGGCCATCTGCAGATCGTTGACGACGCCCATGCGCTTGAGCCGGGCCTCGCCGGACAGCTCGCACTTGAGCTGGTACTGGTAGCGCGCGGGCCCGGTGGCCGGGAACAGGTTGTCCAGGCCCTCGGCCACCGGCTGCCAGGCCTTGCCATCCCATGAGACTGCAAATCGTGCCCCGCTGCCCTCCACCTCAAGCCTGCCCCCGACGAAGACATACGGGCTGCGCATCGTCCAGACGATGGTGCCGGTCTTGCCGGCCTCGGTCGCAAGGCCATCGCCCGTCGTCCGGACGGCCTCGACAGCATCCGCACCCTTTCGCCACGTGTCCTTTGTGAAGTCCGGGCGATACTCCCACAGGCCGTTGCTGACCGTGTCAGGATGTTTGGGGGGACTCTTCCCGTGATACTTGATCGGATCCAGGTGACCCCAGCGCCACGTGAGGGCCTCGTTCGGCCGCAAGACCATATCCATGGTGGGGGTCCCCACGCAGTCGCGGTCCCCTCCCGCGTCACCCTCGTAGATGTACAGGGAGGCCTCCCACTCGTCCTGGTTCCGGCGGTTGGGGTGGCGGATCCCGTGGGTGTGGGAACGTTTGATCAGGTCGTGGTCGCGCACCAGCTCCTGCTCGCCGGCGACGGTCTCGTTGTCCCGCAGAAGGTACATGGAGTGCATGTCGCCGTCCATCAGGTGCCAGCCGCCGTCGTAGAAGACCTGGGTGATACAGTGCCCCATGAGCCTGGCAGGGCGCACTTTGAGGCCGGCCCTCTTCCACAGCCCGGCCATGCAGTTGGCGTCATCGCCGCACGTGTTGTAACCGTAGACGTTGAAGACCTTCACGGGGGTCTTGACCTCGTTGTCCCCGCTGGTGAAGTGATAGCGATGCGTGATCTCCTGGTACCAGAGCGCGATGGCCTTCTCCTTGTCGCTCATGCCCGGCTCGATGGCCGCGGCGACGATTTCTTCAGTGGTGCGGAAGTTGTTGCGGCCGTTGGACAGCCAGGGGTTGATCACGTCGGTCTCGCCCACGTTCTCCATTCGCAGCGCCCGGTTGGACTCCCAGGTCTGCGTCCATGCCTCGTACACCCCAATGGGCGACAGGCAGTTCCGGCCGTCCATGGTGCCGCCCTGCGTGACGGTGTACTCGTGCCGCCCGGTGGATATCTCTTCCGTGTGACGCCTGGCCACGTCCGTCGGGTGCGTGTTGGACGCCCAGGGTTCCAGGCCCTTGCCCTCGCTGCTTTGCGCTTCGCTCATGCTGTGCTCTCCACCGAAGATCAGAAAGCCCACGGCCGCAGCCCCAAGCCACCAATGTGCACTCATGGGTACCTCCCCGCTGCCAGTTTGCCAGGCACTTCGATGACCGGACGTCGCATACGGTATGTCGTCGTATCTCGCGAATCAACGGAATCGGCCGGGGGCGCGGGGTCCTGAAGCGCCTGAGGATTTCCGTGGCGCGCTCGGTCGGGATCGGCACCTACTGCTGGGGGCCGCGGCCGTACACGTGGCAAAGTTGGTTGGCGATGTCCAACACCTCGTTACCGACGTGCTGCAGGCGTTGGACCGCGCGGACGAAGCCCGTGCCGAGATGAACGGGGACGCGGCCGTTCAGCATCGCATCGCCAAGCTCGTCCACGGCCCTGGCATCCAGGGACGCCAGTTCGCGAAAGACAAGGTGCAGGCCGGCCGCCTCCTGGGCGTTGTGGTTGACGAGGGCTTCGATGACGTCGCCGAGCATGTTCTGCGTCAGCTCGACCATGCTGGCAACGGGTGCAAGGGAGCCGGCGTCCGGCAGGGATTCCAGTTCGAACGACCGGATGGTCTCGCCGATGTGGAGGGATTGGTCAGCCGTCCGCTTCAGGGCCGAGGCGATCTTGATGGTGGCCGACACGAAGCGGACCTGGTCCGCGTTCAGCTTGCGGTTGCACAGCAGATCAACACATAGCTTGTCTATCTTGAGCCACCACTCGTGAGCCCTGTAGTCTTCTTCACGGAGTTCGGTCTCCGCACCCCAGTCGTTCTCCATGAGGGCCACTACAGAATCGGCAAACAGCGACTCGACCATGTTGCCCATCTCGATGAGCTGGCGCTCCAGTTCGTCCAGTTCCTTCTGGGTTTCTTCCGTGTCAGTTCCTTCGTCGCCCATGGCGTCCGGATTCTAAGGCAAGGACAGCGCCGAATCAAGCAGGGCGGGGGACACCTGAGCAGGGGGGCCTTTTTGATTTCCCACCCCCAGCGCCGTATAATTGGCCCTGTGGCACCTTTCTGACTTCTTGCCCTTCGGGGCTCGACCCTCCCTCTGAAGTGGGTGGAAACCCGGACTTGGACCACACACCATCTTTCGGCACGAAGCGGCGTCGCACGCGCTCCGTGCGCGTGGGCGACGTTACGATAGGGGCTCGCGCGCCCGTCAGCGTCCAATCCATGACCAAGACCCACACCGAGGACGTGGACGCGACGCTGGCCCAGATCACCGAGCTTGCTCGACTGGGCTGCGACATCATCCGCTGCGCGGTGCCTAACCGTAAGGCTGCCCGCGCGCTGCCGCGCATCACGGCCGCCTCGCCGATTCCCGTCATCGCCGACATCCATTTCGACCACAACCTGGCCCTGCTGGCCATTGACGCCGGAGCGGACGGGGTGAGGATAAACCCCGGCAACATGCGCAACCGGGAGGGCCTCAAGAAGGTATACCGCGCCGCCTCTGAGGCGGGCATCAAGGTGCGAATCGGTGTGAATTCGGGTTCGATCCGTCCCCGCAAGGGGCTGGAGGTGAGGCCGGAGGCCCAACACGAGGAGATGGCCGACCTGATGGTCCGCGAAGCCCTGGCCTATGCCGAGGCGGCCGAGAAGGAAGGCCTGCGGGACATCGTTCTGAGCCTGAAGGGCAGCGACGTCCCGACGACCATCGCCGCCTACCGAGCTGCGGCGGCGCGGTGCGACTATCCGTTCCACCTGGGCGTTACGGCGGCGGGGCCGCCGAACATCAGCATCGTCAGGAGCGCCATCGGCATCGGCACGCTGCTGGCCGAAGGCATCGGGGATACGATAAGGGTCTCGATGACGGGCCCGCCGCAAGAGGAGGTCGGGGCGGGGATTGCGATGCTGGAGGCCCTCCGGCTGCGCGCCCCCGTTGGTCCCCAGATCATCTCCTGTCCCACGTGTGCGCGATGCGAGGTGGACCTGAGCGCGCTTGTGGAGGAAGTGGTCCGGCGGGTCCAGGGGCTGTCCATCCCCGTGAAGATAGCCGTTATGGGGTGCGTGGTGAACGGGCCGGGAGAGGCGGCGGAAGCGGACGTGGGCATCGCCGGCGGGAAGGATTTCGGCTACCTGTTCCGCCGGGGGAAGAAAGTGAGGAAGGTGGACGCTTCGCAACTGGCCGACGCGCTCATTGCCGAGATTGAGAAACTGTCGTCTGGCGGCGACGGACCGCAGGAGTGAAACATGGCAGGGCGGACCCGCAAGAACGTGGTCGTGCTGGGCAGCACCGGCTCGGTCGGCATGCAGACGTTGGACGTGCTGCGCAGCATGCCGGACAGCTTCCGCGTCGTGGGGCTGTCGGGTTATTCGCGCTGGGAAGCGCTGGCCCGCCAGGTCGAGGAATTCCGGCCCGAGGCCGTCGTGGTGGGCGATGAGGAGGTGGCCGCGAAGCTTGCGGACGCGCTGGGTGGCGGGGACGTGGAACTGCTGTGCGGAGCCGACGGGCTGCGTCGGCTGGCGTCGTGGGAGGGGGCCGACGTGGTGGTCAGCGCCGTGAGCGGCGCGGCGGGCCTGCCGGCGGCTGTAGCCGCCCTTCGCAGCGGCAAGACGCTCGCCCTGGCCAATAAGGAAGCCGTCGTCATGTGCGGCCCGCTGCTGGTGGAGCTGGCCGGCCGGAGCGGCGGGGCCATCATCCCCGTGGACAGCGAGCACAGCGCCGTCTTCCAGCTCCTTCGCAGCGTTGAGCCCGAGGAGGTCAGGCGAGTCATTCTGACGGCCAGCGGCGGCCCGTTCTACGGCAGGAGCCGGGACGAGATGGCGACCGTCACGCCTGAGGAAGCGCTGCATCATCCCATCTGGCGGATGGGAAGGAAGATCACCATTGACAGCGCGACGCTGATGAACAAGGCCCTGGAAGTGATCGAGGCGCGGTGGCTCTTCTCCCTCAGCCCGGACATGATAGACGTGGTCATACATCCGCAGTCCATCATCCATTGCATGATCGAGCTGGTGGACGGGGCGGTCCTGGCGCACATGGGGGTGCCGGACATGCACCTTCCCATCCAGTACGCGCTGAACTACCCGGCCAGGTTGCCGGGGGCGGCGGCACGGCTCGATCTAACCGGCGTATCCAGGCTGGAGTTCGACGAACCGGACCTGGAGGCCTTCCCGGCGCTGTCGCTCGGCTACCGGGTGGCCAGGGAGGGAGGAACCAGCGGGGCGGTTCTGAACGCAGCCAACGAGACGGCCGTGGATGCGTTCCTCAAGGGACGGATACGCTTTGTTGACATCGTCACGGTGGTCGAGATGGTGCTTGACAGGCATGAGGTCGCGACGGACGTGACGTTCGAGGCGGCAATGGCCGCCGACCAGTGGGCGCGGAAGGAGGCAAACCGTTGCTTGGCGCTGCTATAAACATTGTCCTGGTCGTCATGGGCGTGAGCCTGATTATCCTGGTTCACGAACTGGGCCACTTCTTCGCAGCCAAGGCCGTGGGCATGCGCGTGGAGATCTTCTCCATCGGGTTCTGGAAGAAGATCGTCAGTGTGAAGGTGGGGGAGACGGAATACAGGCTGTCTGTGATCCCTCTGGGCGGGATGGTGAAGGTGGCGGGCGAGTCTCCCGAAGAGGGCCCCGGCGAGCCCTATGAGTTCTGGTCGAAAAGCCTCGGCCAGCGGGCGCTCTTCATCGTGGGCGGGGTGGTGATGAACGTGGTCTTCGCCCTTCTGCTGTTCATCGCCGCCTTCTCCATAGGAGTGCCCTTCATGGTGGCCGAGGTGGGGCGCACCGTGCCCGGCAGGCCGGCCTGGGAGGCGGGCCTCAAGCCTGGCGACAAGATTCTGGCCGTCGGGGACAAGGTTGATCCTGTTTTTGAAGACGTGATGCGTGCCGTGGCCCTGGGTGCCTCGGGGGACGTGGTCTTCCAGGTGGATCGCGCGGGGAGTCATCTGACTTTCAGCTTGACACCCGTTTACGACGAACGAGCCGGCGTGAAGGTTGTCGGAATCCGGCCGCCGACGGAACCGGTGGTGACGGGCCTGGCCAAGGTGGGCGGCGAAGAGGGCCGCTGTCCCGCTGAGGAGGCAGGCATCGAGATGGGCGACCGCATCCTCGCCCTTAACGGCCAGAGGATCGAGACCGCGTACGACTTGTTGATGGAGCTGGCGAAATACCCCCACGACGAAGTCGAGGTGCTGGTGGAGCGCGACGGCCAGCAGATCCCGTTGCGGGTCCTCACCGAGCCTGCGCCCCGCTACATGATCGGCATTTCGGGGCTGGGCACCACGATCGAGTCCCTGGAGGGCGGTGGCGTGGCGCAACGGCTGGGGCTTCGGGTCGGGGACCGGATAGCGGCCGTCAACGGTCGCCCGGTCGAGAGCGTGGTGACGATCAAGCTGTTCGTTCGAGAGGCGCTTGGCGATGTCGCCCTGACCGTGCTGCGGGAGGGCCAGGAGATTGCGTTCACGCTCGCCGTCCCCGACTTCAGGGCGCTTGAGGAGTTCGTCTGGAGCGCGGAGTTCGAATCGGGGGCCACCCTCGCGTGGGTCAAGGAAGGGAGCCCGGCCTGGAATGCCGGCATACGCGCGGGGGACAGGATTGTCAGCAAGGGCGGGAAAGAGGTGAACACCTGGGAAGAGGTGCTGCGGGCCGGGGCCAGGACCGGGCGCAAAGAGCACGAGATCCAATGGTCCAGAGACGGCGAACTGCTCACGGCACGGGTTACGGCCGTCAGCGATACCCATCTGTCCGGCGGGCATCTGGGCATCCTTATGCAAGTGCCGAGAACGTCCCTGAGGCGCTACGGCGCGATCGGCGCGGTCAGGACCGGTTTTGTGAACGTCTTCAAGACCCTCTCCGACATCTTCCGGACCCTGAGGGGCTTTGCCCGCCGGGAGGTGAGCCCCCGGCAGTTCGGCGGCATTGTGCTGATCGCTCAGGCGTCCTACCATGCCGCTCAGCGGGGGATAGGCATGTTCTTCTACATGATCGCCGTCATCAGCGGGGCGATTGCGTTCCTGAACATCCTGCCGATTCCTGTGCTGGACGGGGGGCATCTTCTGTTTGTCGCCATCGAGAAGGTCCGGGGACGCCGCATCGGCCAGAAGGCTCTGACCATCGCTCAGACGGTCGGTTTCGTGTTTCTGGTGCTGCTGGTCGTCTACACAACGCGCAACGACATCCTGCGTCTGCTGGGCTGGTGAGCAATGCTGGAGCCCGGAGGCGGAGAGGGCCGGGGGCCGGGTCTGAGCGGGGCGGCGTCGGGGGGCTCCTGGGAGTTGATTGCCGGCGCGCACTGCCATATACTGCTGGAGACCGCTGGGGGATTAGCTCAGCTGGGAGAGCGCGACAATGGCATTGTCGAGGTCACGGGTTCGATCCCCGTATCCTCCACCATCCCACCTGCGTTGGCCGGCTTGCTAGCTAGGGGCCGGCCTTTCTTTTTTCCTCCGTCCGGCTATGGTTTTCCAGGCCCGCGCATTCTTCGGCGGATCTGCATTTCGCTGGCGCGCCCTGTTTGAGCCGGGCCTGTGCCTAAACACTTCGCGCAGAACGATCTGTGGCGGTTGCCAGTGTGCAGAGGCGGGCCGGTCGGAGCGTTTAAAACGGTAACACGATTTCGGTGATTGGTAGTACTACGCCGGGGGTGTTTCGTAAGGCGCCGAGGATGCCTTTGTCGGCCTTCTGGGGCATTCATCGTTTTGCGGCGTCGTGCACGGCAGCGTTTTGAATGCGTAAGTGGTTGGCGCGCAACACTCAACGTCGAGCACGCAACGCGCGCGGAAAAGGCCGTGGTTCCCACGGGTCAGGGGCGCGAAAAAACTTGCGCGTTCATTACAGCAAATCTTGTTTTACAGAATCTGTTTGGCGCCGGACACTTATGTATGCGCGAGCGAACGGCAGTGCAAAAAAGGGAAAGAGAAGCTGTTGAAGAAGTGTTCGCGTTGTTCTAATATTGGCGATCTGTTGCGAGCTTGGGTTCGAAAGGAACTGAGATAGAAGGCGGTGGAGGGGGTGTCAGTCTTCGGTAGTTCATGCCTGCCTGAGGGCGGACGGCTGGACGTTGCGCGGACGGCCCCGCCGGTCATTGTGCCGTCCCCGCAGTCCGTCCGTCCCGGGGCTTGTCGTTCCATCCGTAGTTTCACCTAGGCTCTCCCTTATCTGTGTGCTTTCTGGAAGCGACTTCTTGCCGCTGCGGGGAGGTTGTGTGTCCGCTGAACTGAGACCAGGGGCCGCCAAGAGAGGCGGACGGGTCACAGGGACTCAGGACGATGCTCTGTCCGAGTTCCTGCGCGACAACACGCAGTACGCGACGCGGGAGGAGTTCTGGCAGGCGGTTCAGCAGAGCATCAAGGACCGCCTGGGCCTTGAGCGCTACAGCATCTGGTTCCGGCAGACCGAACTGATGGGTGGCGACAGCGGACGCCTGGTGGTCGGCGTGCCGAACGTCATCATTCAGCAGTTCCTGACGATGCGTTACGCAAGTGCAGTGGCGGACGCCGTGGGCGACCTGCTGGGCCGCCCGATGGAAGTGGGCTTCGACGTGGCGCCGCGCTTGTTCCGGCAGATGAGGGCGCAGAGGCGCGCGGAGCTGCTGGAGGACGAGGCCGGCGCCGGACGGCTGGTCGCCCCTCGCGGCCTGCACCTCCAGCCACCCCCCGGTTGGAGCTTCGACAGGCTCATCGTGACGCGCTCCAACAGGCTCCCTTTTGCCGCTGCCAAGGAACTGGCCGGTCAGGAAACCCCCCGCTTCCATTTCCTGTATGTCTGCGGACAATACGGACTTGGGAAGACCTCGCTGCTGCGTGCCATGTTCGCACTGGCCCGCGGACCCGAGCGGGGTCTCGAACCGATGTATATCTCCGCCGAGCAGTGGTGCAACGAATACTACCACGCCATTCAGAACCGGAGAACGCACGCTTTCCGCAGCCGGTACCGTTCCTGCGACCTGCTGCTGCTGGATGACGTCCAGTTCGTGGAGGGCAAGTCGGGAGGTCAGACCGAGCTTCTTCACACCGTCAAGCACATACTGGGCAAGGGGGGACGCGTCGCCCTGAGCGGCACGCCGCACCCCGAGGAACTCCAGGACATTCACCCGGCGTTGCGGGCGCTGCTGCAGCGTGCGTTCCCTGCCGTCCTGGTGGTGCCGCAGGAAGACGAGAGCCTGGAAATCGTCAAAGAGCTGGCCCGGCGCCGGGGGCTGGCTGCCACGGAGGAAGTGCTCCGGCTCATCGCGCGCACCTACGCGCAGAGCTTCACGAGGCTGGAGTCCGCCATCTGCTGTCTGACGCTGTATGCCGGCGTGGAGGGGAGTGGCCGACTACGCCTGCCCCAGGCGCTTGAGGCCCTGGCCGCCCTACAGCCGCTCATGGAGCGACCCGTGGGGCTTGTGCAGGTGAAAGAGGCGGTTGCCGAGGTCCTCTCCGTGCGCGCCGAGCAGTTGACAGGCAGGTCCCGGTCGCGGTCGGTGTGCCGGGCGCGACAGACAGCCATGTATCTGGCCCGGAAGCTGACGGGCGCGTCCCTGACGGAGATCGGACGGCTCTTCGGGGGCCTCACCCACAGCACGGTCAAGCATGCCGTGGACAAGATAGCATCGGAATCCAGCCGGGACCCTCAGCTCGCAGCACTGCTCCAGCGCCTTCAGACGAAGCTCGGCGGCTCGTAATGTAGCGCAGCCCCCCCTGGGCTCCATAGCTCCGGTAAGAGCGACGGAGGCTCGGCTCGTAATGTAGCGCAGCCGCCCCCGGCTGCGGCCGATGGGAATGGCCGGAACTCAGGCGGGGGCGCCTGAGCTACAACGGCTGGCGCACGCCGTTCAGGCCTGTGCGGTGGCCTCGATGTACCTCTGGTTCGCGAAACTCCAGTTGGCGACTTTGAGGAAACCGTCCACGTACTCGGCGCGACGGTTCTGGTAGTCCAGGTAGTAGGCGTGCTCCCAGACGTCGCAGACCAGCAGGGGCACGACGCCCCAGACGGTGAGGTTCTGGTGCTTCTCAGCCTGGAGCACGAGCACTTTGCCGCCCATTGGCTCGTAAGCTGCCACGCCCCATCCGCTGCCCTCCACAGCCCGCGTCGCCGCCGCAAACTGTTGCACAAAAGCCTCTTGCGACCCGAAGTCCCGTCGGACTGCGTCGGCCAGTGCTCCCTTGAGACGACTGCCACCGGGCGTCATGCTGCGCCAGTAGATGGCGTGCAACACGTGTCCGGAGCCGTGGAAGGCCAGGTCCCGACTCAGGTGTTTGATGGTGCTATAATTGCCCGCTTGCCTGGCGGCCGCGAGCTTGTCCAGCGTGGCGTTCAGGCCTTTTACGTAGCCCTGATGATGCTTGTCGTGATGCAGCGTCAGGGTCTGGCTCGCCAGGAACGGCTCCAGGGCGTCGTACGCATACGGCAGCCGGGGCAGCGCGTATTTGCCGTCTCGGTCCGTGGCGCCGCTCAGTCTGCCTGCGCCGACTGCGACGCTGGAGCCAACCGCTCTCGTTCCCATAGCTGCGGCGGCAGTCCCCATACCCAGAGCCTTCATAAAACTTCGCCTGTCCGTGCCGTTGCGCATGGCACAACCTCCTGACATATAAGGAATCACTGAGCACGGCCGTCCGGCGGCTTGCCTCAACATGGCCGCGACCCCCTCGGACGGCGAGCTGCTCTCATCGGGCTGTATGGCGTCGCGTCAGGTTTCCAGCTTTTCCAGCGGCACCACGTTGCCGGCGCCGAGCGCGGCCTCGCTCCCCGGAGCGGCCGCCCACCGCACTGCGTTTATAATGACGCGTTGGATCTGAGGGTTTTTGAAGATGGGGAAGGTCTCGTGCCCGGGGCGGAAGTAGAATACCTTGCCGCGGCCGCGGTAGTAGCAGAGCCCGCTGCGGAACACCTCCCCGCCGGCGAACCAACTGACGAAGATCAGGTTGTCGGGCTGCGGCACGTCGAAGAACTCCCCGTACATCTCCGTGTGAGGCAGCTCGATGTAGTCACCCACGCCCTGGACGATGGGGTGGCCGGGCTGCACGACCCAGAGCCGCTCTTTCTCCCCCACTTCGCGCCATCTGAGCGAGGCCGAAGCGCCCACCAGTTTCCTGAAGATCTTCGAGTAATGCGCCGAATGGAAACACAGGAGCCCCATGCCGTCCAGGATGCGCGCGTGCACCTTGTCCACGATCTCGTCCCGCACCTCATGGTGGGCCATGTGCCCCCACCAGGTGAGCACGTCGGTGGCGGCCAGCACGTCGTCCGTCAGCCCGTGGTCCGGCTCGTCCAGGGTCGCCGTCCCGGCCTCGATGTCCGGCTCGGCGGACAGGAACCCGGCTATCACCGTGTGCATGCCGTCCGGGTAGACCGCCTTGCACTCCTCCATCGTCTTCTCGTGGCGCCCCTCGTTCCACACCGTCACTCGGATCACTTCACCCATTGCACCTCTCCTTGTGCAGCTCTTGCTAAAGGGAGCCTGCCGTCGTGCCCTCGCACGCCCGGCGCCTCAGGCTGATGCGACCGCCTGATTATACGCTTCCCGTCTGCCCTTTCAAAGGCACGGCAGGCGGCGAAGGTAAGCCCCGCTGTGCCCCTCTCTCAGTCCGACGCCGTGTCTGCTTCGCCGAACACGGTGGCCGCGAACCGATGTATCGTCACTGTCTCCTGCTGCCAGGCATCGTCGGGCAGGCCGGCCTTGCGGCACGTGTGCGCGAGGAACTCGTCTCTGGTCCATCCCCGTTCGGTGGCCACCTGCGGCAGCAGCAATCCGCGCCTGCCGCCCTTGCTGATGATCAGGCCGTCCCGGCCGACCTCTATCTCCTGGACGCTCTCCACCTTCTTCGGAGGGCTCATGACGCTTATGGCGATCGTGATCTCGCCCAGCTCGGATTCCTCAAGGGGCGGGAACCGGGGATCGGACAGCGCTGCCAGGCGCGCCACTTCGCGCACGCAGAGGTACAGCGGCTGGTTGGACACGATGTGTCCGATGCAGCCGCGAAGCTCCCCGTTCTTCTTGAGCGTCACGAACGCCCCGTGCTTGCCGCGCAGGGCTTCGGGCATTTCGTCCGCCCCTACTGCGGGTGCGCCCGCCGCGGCCTCCCTGCCGGCCAGTCGCGTCTCTATGGACTGACGGGCCAGCTTCAACAGCATGCGCTTGTGCTCGTCGGTGAGGGCGCGAGCAACGCCAGGTTCTTCCGCCCCCTGGAGAGGGGCCCCCTGGCGAGGGCCGCGTGCCACCTGGGCCGGCAGCGCCTTCTTGATCTGCGGCAGGGCGTCCGACGGCGCCCAAACAGCCAGGGCGACGTAGCTGACGCAATCGCTGTAGGAACCGGTCACTTCCCCGGAATTGGTCCACTGCAGGAACTCGGCCCGGGCCTGCCCGGCCTGTGAGAACAGCTCCAGCATGACGCTCACGGCCGCACGGCCGCAGATCGTGGCGCCCGTCTGCGCCTGGTACTGGCGGAACCCGGCGGGATCGAGGGCCTCGATGTGCCTGACGGCGCCCATGTCGAGTTCCCTGATCTTTGCGCGCAGTTGGTCCGACGGCGTCCCTCTAAAGGGGGCGAAGCCGAATCTCGCTCCGTAGTGTGTGAAGTCAGTGCTTACGACGATGAGCGTGTCCTCATCGAGTATGCGCGCGATGCCGGCCGCCGCGGCCCGGTAGTCGTGGCCGCCGATTTGCCCGACCAGAATCGGCACGATCTTCGGCGGCTCGGGCCAGATCACCTGGAGGAATGGGAGCTGCACTTCCAGACAGTGTTCGTGCTCGTGTGGCCGCCGCATGGCGCGGAACGGCTCGGAGCGGACCAGTTTCTTTCGGGCCTCTGCGTCCACTTCCACCCGGCCCAGCGGCGTCGCGTAGTGCGAGAAGTCGGCCACGCTGCACGCTCCGGGAATGTGGGCGCGATGGGGGGGGCCCAGCAGTATCACGCGCGACGGCTTCTTGATGCCCTCGAGTAGCTTGTAGGAGACAGCGGCCGTCCGACCGCTGTAGACGTAGCCCGCATGGGGAACGATCAGCGCCCGCAGGCCGGCCTCTCGCCATCCGTTGGGGACCTTCGGACTGGCCTCAGCGAGGAAGTCCTCGACCGTCGCGCGCAGCGATCGGGCCCGCCCCGGGTAAAAGGTCCCGGCCACCGCTGCGGGTCGGACGGCCCCCGCTCCGGCGCCTGAGCCCGTGACGGCCAACACCACCGCTATGATGGGCACGGCCAGGAGCAGGCAGGCCAAACGCCGCAGGCTCCGCATCGGCATCATCAGTTCTCCCCCTCATTTGCTTCCTCAAAGCACCAGGCAACTCACCAACGTGATATCGTCTTCCGCCTGCACCGCGACACAGCGCTCCATCAATGCCTCGTAGAGTCCGGTCAGCTCATGGCCCTCTGCCGGGGGATGCTGGGCCACCAGTGCGCGCAGTCCTTCGATGCCGAGCCGTCCCTCGCCGCCCGGAGGGCCGCCGGTAGGGATGTCCGTGGCGCCGTCGGAGTAGGCCAGCAGGCGGTCGCCGCGTGTCAGGCTCACGGTGCGGTTCTCGTAGGACGCCTCGGCGTGCACTCCCACCGGAAGCTGCGACATCTCCAGCAGTTCCACTTCGCCGCCGGCGTGCTGGTAGAGTAGCGGCGGATGCCCGGCGGCAGTGAACGTGAGGGTCCTCCCGTCGGTGTCCAACCGGGCGCACACCGCCGTGAAGAACCCCAGGCCCTCTGCCCGGCTGCACGCACGCGCGTTGAGTTCCGCCATCAGACGGGCCGGATCCCCCAGCCATTCCTGGCATTCCAGGATCAGGCTGTAGACGAGAGCGGAGTAGAGCGCCGCAGAGACCCCGTGGCCGGCGGCGTCCGCCAGGAATACGATGAATTCGTCCGCCGAAAGCCGGCCGACGTGATAGAAATCTCCGCCCACCAGTTCGGCAGGCGCGTACTCCACCGCAAAGGAAACGCGCTCGTCCTCAGGCAGCGCCTGCGTGAGCATCTGCCGCTGGACGGTGCGGGCAAGTTCCATCTGCCGGATGTTCTCGCGCTCGTCTCTGAAGACCTCGACGCCGCCGATGACGTTCCCGGCCTCGTCGAACACGGGCGCGGTGCTGGTGGAGAGAGGGAGCCGTCTGCCGCTGGTAGAGATGGCATAGACGAGGATCGGCGCCTCACTGGGCGCGGCCAGGATCATGCTGCGGTGAAGGGGGCAGAGATCGGTGGTGCACAGCTCCCTGCCGTCCTTGTCCACGTGCTTCAGGATGTCGTCGGAGCAGGGGCGACCAAGGACGTCCTGCGCACGATGTCCCGTTATGAGTTCCGCTGCCCTGTTCCAGAAGACAATCCGGCGCTCGGTGTCGGTGATGTATACGCCTGCATTGATGCAGTTGAGGATGTCGCCGAAGTCCCCCTCGTTTACCTCTCTGATGTCCTTCATCGCGCCCCCCCCCGGACTGCGCATGGACGTACAGCACCCACCTTATCAGAAATCCTGCAAGGCTGCAAAGAGTCGGTCGAAAGCAGGCATTTGCCCTCTGCGTGCTTTGGCGTTGGGGGGGAGTGCGGAAAATGGGGACTGACATCCCCGAGCGTAGCGAGAGGTGCCTGTAGCCCATTTCCCGCCATTGGAGCGGGGAAACGGGGACAGCCATAGACGCACTGGCAGTCCCCGTTTTCCCTGCAAGGCTGCAAAGAGTCGGGAAAGGCGTCCTTACGCGTTGCGCGGCCCTGTCTCGGTAGCATAAGATGGGTCCGACCGGCACGGGGGATGTCGCCAATGCGCACGGAAGTCCTGCGAGCGGGCAGGCGGGAAGACATGGAACGTGCGGCCGCCCTGCTGCGCGGGGGGCGGATCGTGGCTTTCCCCACCGAGACGGTCTACGGTCTGGGCGCCCGTGCCGACGATGCGGCAGCCGTCGCCGAGCTTCAGCGCCTCAAGCGGCGTCCGAAGGAGAAGAGGTTCGCTCTGTTGATCGCCTCGCCCGGGGACGCGTTGCGCTGTGGGGCTCCGGGCCCGGCCGCGCTCGCACTGGCGAGGGTCCTCTGGCCGGGGCCGCTGACGCTCGTCATCCCCGATGGGAAGGGGGGCGACGTGGGGCTCAGATGTCCGGACTGCGAGCCGACGCTGGAACTGCTGCGGCTTGTGGGGACCCCCCTTGCTGCGCCCAGCGCCAACCTGAGCGGCGAGCCGCCGGCTGCCACCGCTGAGCAGGTGCTGCAGGTCTTCGACGGCCGGATAGCGGCGGTCCTGGATGGGGGGCCGTCCAGGCTCACCGTGCCTTCCACAGTGGTCCGCGTGCTCGGGGCTGAGGTCGAGGTGCTCAGGGAGGGAGCCATCCCCGAGACGCAGATACGGGAGGCCCTTTCGCGCCTTGACTGAGCCAGAACCTTGTAGCTCAGGCGCCCTCGCCTGAGTTCCGGCCATTCCCATCCGCCGCAGCCGGGGGCGGCTGCGCTACATTACGAGCCGAGCCTCCGTCGCTCCTACCGGAGCCATGCCCTCCCGATACGCCGCCAGCAGGCCCCCAGAGGCAGGGCACATGACAAGGGGCACCGTATTGTGTATGCTGTCAGCCTTTCGGGCGGGGAAACGCTGCAAGTGTGCGGCGTTTCTGCCGCCGGACGGAGTAAAAGCGTCCAACAAAGCGACATCACCGCCGAGGACGCAGAGTACGCAGAGTGGAAACAGGGTGTTCTGGGCTCCTTTCTTAGCCTTCTCCGCGCCCTCTGCGATCTCTGCGGTGGGTTCTGTTGGGCGTTCTAAGGCAGCCGAGGCAGATTGGGGACGCGGCCGGCCATGGGCAACCGACCAGCAGAGACTCAGGCTCCGCAAGGAAGTGAGGTGGCGCCGCCTCTGGGGCCCGCAGTGGGGTTTCGATTGGCCGTCTATGGCGCGTTCTTCCTGTCCGGTGCGACCGCGCTGGTTCTTGAAATACTGTGGAGCCGTCAGTTCGTGACGGTCCTTGGTGCAAGCACTTACTCCATCAGTGTCGTGCTGTGCGCTTTCATGGCCGGGTTGGGGGTCGGGAGTTGGTTGGGCGGCCGACTTGCGGACCGCTTCCCCCACCGGCTGCTGATGTATGGGACTATCCAGGCCGTCATTGCTCTGTGGGCGATGGGCGTGCCGCTGTTGCTTGCAGCCCTTCGGTGGTGGCTGCCGCGCGTTGCCCTGCTTGCGCCCGAGTCGGTGCTGTTGTCCATGGGTGCTCGCGTTGTGATCTCGTTCGGCATCCTGTTTGTGCCCTGCGCACTGATGGGCGCGACGCTGCCTCTACTGACTCGCTTCTGCACCGAATCACGCGAAGTGATCGGCGCGCGCGTGAGCCTGCTGTATGCGTTGAACACCCTCGGGGCGACACTGGGATGTTTTGCGGCAGGCTACTGGCTGATTGATACTCTCGGGGTGTCGGTCACCAACCAGGCGGCCGTTGGCACCAACCTGCTCATCGCCGCGGGCGCGCTTGCCCTCGGCTTCAAGTACCGGCGAGGCAAGGTTCCGCTGCCTGTCCGGCCGGCTGCGGCGCCGGTCGGGGGCGCTGCTGGCAGTCCCGCAGCCGCTGCACAAGCAAGAGGACTCCCGCCAGGGACGAGAGGGTTACTGCTGCCGGTAGCGTTTGTTTCCGGGTTGGCGGCCCTTTCCTGCGAGATGCTGTGGCTGCGGTATCTTGGTCCGCTGGCCAACATGGCTTACACATTCCCCACGATCCTCGGCATCTACCTGCTGGGCATCGGGCTGGGCAGCTTGATCTATCGGTACTTCCTGGCCAGATTCGGGGCATCGCTGCGGATTCTGGCGGGGGCGCAATTGCTCCTCGGCCTGACGGTCGTCGTCTGCTTCGCGCTGGGGGCGCTCATATCGTCGTCCCGCGCGACCATCCCTCTCTCCCTCTGGCCCATGACGATCATCACCGTGCTGGCGCCCACGATGGTCATGGGAGTCGTGTTTCCCCTCATTTGCGCAGCTTACGCTCGAAGCGTGGCTACCGTTGGTCGCAGCGTCGGCACCGTCTACGCCCTGAACACGCTCGGCACAATCGTCGGGTCGCTCATTCCGGTTTTCGTGCTGGTCCCCGTCATTGGCATCCAGAAGAGCATCCTTCTCATCAGCCTGCTGTACTGGATTGTCGGCACGACGCTGTTGTTGGCATCGGCGACGCGGCGGAAATCGCTGGGTCTGGCGTGCGCCGGGGCGGCCGCGCTGGTCGTCGTGCTGGTCTTCACCCTTGTCATCCCGCCGGACCTGTGTCAAAGGGTCGGCCTCCCCTTCAGTGTGCACCTGAGGAGACACAGGGACATCGTCTTCTACCGGGAGGGAAGGACGAGCACGGAAACAATCGTTCAGGACAAAGTCAGCAAAGTGAAGTATCTCTACATGAACGGCGCGGTCGAGGTGACCACTGCGTATACGGAGATGGTGTGCTTCAAGCTGATGGCAGCCCTTGGTCCGCTGCTGCACGCGAATCCTGAGGAAGTGTTGATGATCTGTTTCGGCGGCGGCATCGCTTCCGGGGCTGCCGCGCGCTATCCCGACGTCAAGTCAGTGCTGGCGGTGGACCTTGAGAGCAGCGTTCTGGAGGGCGCCAAGGTCCTGGAGGAAGCGAACAACTCCGTCCTGAATGATCCGAAGGTGCGCGTGGCAATTGACGACGGCCGGAACTACGTCCTGATGTCGCGCAAGAAGTGGCCCGTGATCGTTTCGGACTCCCTGCACCCCAAGTCCAGCGATGCGTGGGTCCTCTACACCCGCGAGTTCTACCAGACGATCAAGGAGCATCTGACTGACGACGGCATCTACGTGCAGTGGGTGCCGTTTCAGGAGCTGAGCGTTGCGGAGTACCAGAGTATCGTCAGGACGTTTCAGTGCGTATTCCCCCACGCAAGCCTCTGGTATTCACACGGCGTGGCGGAGACCGGTGTGTACGGAGGTCACACGCACCTCGTGGGGACAGCGGACAGGCTGACGATAGACGTGGGGGCAATGAGGGAGAAGCTTTCGGCGGCGGAGGTCAATGCGGATCTGCGCCCCTGGGGCCTGGAGAACCCGCTGGGAATACTTGAGACTTTCGTCTGCGGTGAGGAACGCCTGCGGGAATGGACCGGCGAGGGCCCGATCAACACCGATGATCTGCCTTATGTTCAGTATAAGACAAGATACTCCGCCGGGCCCAAGTGCACAGGGACTACGTTCCTGCTCCTGGTGGAAAGCGTCTGGCCCTACGTGCGCAACACCGGGAGCGAGACTGAAGCCCAAACGCTTGAGCGCGAGTTGACTCTGCGCGCGGCGGCCAACGCGCTGATGTTCGCAACACAGGTCCCGCAGGCTGTTGCGCTGCTGCCGGAAGATGCGAAGTTCCGGAAGTACGGAGAGAACCTGGCCCAGGGCCTGAAGTGGGTCCGGGGGGTGGCCGCGTACTACGCGGACAGCGCCGTCGGGCTGATGTGGCTGGCCAGGCGTGCCATGGCCGTGCCGGGCAACCGGGATCAGCCCGTCACCCTCTACCGTAACGCGCTGGCCCTGGAGCCCGACAATGCGGTTGCGCATCATAATCTTGGGTTCGCATTGGCTTCACAGGGCAGATTCGACGAGGCGGTCGCCCACTACTTGAGCGCGCTGCGGCTCGACCCGGACTCGGCCGAGACCCACAGCAACCTCGGAATGGCCCTTGCCGCGCGGGGGCGAACGGACGAGGCGATGGCGGAATGGGCTGAGGCGCTTCGGCTCGACCCCGGGTTAACGCCTGCCCGCAGGAGCATGGGCATTGTTCTGATTGACCGGGGCGAGTTCGAAGCGGCCGCCGCGCACTTATCCGAAGTCCTTGCCACAAACCCGAGCGACAATGTAGCCCGCCGGAGCCTGGAAGTCGCCCTCGAAGGAATCCGAAGCCGCCGCTCGGGCCGTTAGTGTCCATCTTGCATTACCGCAGAGCACGCGGAGGCCGCAGAGGGAACTATTGGGGCTTGAACAGCGAACTTGCGGGTAGGGACGTTCTGGCCTCGTGGGGTAGGGGCACGGCGCGCCGTGCCCTTACGACTAAAGTGGATGCCGCATGAGGCCATAGTGTCCACGCTATGGCGAAAACGGGACAGGCACAGGACGACGAGCCAGTCCCTATTTTTCGCCTGTATGCCATTCTACGGAACCGCCGAGAAGGAACTCAGAGCAGAATTGACGCGACGGAGCCTGCGTGGACGACACTGAAATCCGCCCGGCGGAAAGAATGGTTGACAAGCCCCATGTCGCGGCTTACACTCATTCTAAGCAAAGCTGGACGGTAAACACTTACCGGCGAGTAGTGGGCAAGGACTAACTCATAGTTCCTACGGACCGTGACGTCCTAGCGTCACTGACTGCGCGCGATCTGGCGTACGGTGGCATGAAGTGGCGCGCGATGTCTTCGTGCTACTAGCGATCCTCTGGCGCTGCCTGAAGAGGATCGTTGGCGCGGCCACACAGCATAGAACGAGCCAACCGATGCAGAAGATCAGGATCTGGCAAGTCAGCAGGTCGGGCGAGACTCACCGACAGGTGACTTCCCTGGAAGAAGTCAGCGACGCAGAAGCGGAGGATCTGCTTGAGGACCTCCTCGTTCAGGAACCTGACATGCTCATGCCTAACCTGAAGCTCGTCGGTCGCCAGGTGCCGACTCAGGACGGCCCTCTCGACCTGCTGGGAGTCGACGAGGAGGGGCGTTTGGTGGTGTTTGAGCTGAAGCGAGGGACTCTGCGCCGGGAGGCGGTTGCCCAGGTCATAGATTACGCCGCCCAGCTCAACAACATGGGCGCCGACGAGTTGGCCGAACACATCTCCGAGCGATCCGGCGAGGGCGGCATCCGACCGGTCGGGGACTTCAGAGAATGGTACGAAGAGAACTTTCCTAACGAAGAAGCGGACTTGGCCGGTCCTCCACGGCTCGCACTGCTGGGCCTGGGTGCGGATGAGGCAACCCGCGCGATGGTGTCATTCCTGGCAGATTCAGGGGTTGATATCACACTCATCACCTTTTACGGGTTCCAGAGGGGAGAGGAGTTCCTGCTGGCACGCCAGGTCGAAATCGAAAGTGGCGGTCCCGCCCCACAGCACAAATGGCCGACGAAGAAAGAGAGGTTGGAAGCTTTGAAGCAAAACGCTCGGGCGCTGGGGCTCTGGGGTCTGATGGAAGAGGTTCGGGAAACAGCAGAGGACAGCATGGAACGAGTCGTGTACGTCGATCCCACGCAGAGCAAGTATGGCTTCTATCTACAGGAGTTGACAGACCGAGGTAATCTCAGCCATCGCATATATGCAGGCGCCTGGCTGGACCAGAACAGCCGCAGAGTCGCACTGGAGTTCGGCGAACGGGCCTACCGGGTGGCAAATGAGGCCGTCACGGAGTTCGCAGAGAAACACGGTGCTGAGCGAGCGGGTGACTGGACGCGCCTCTGGTTGTCATCGGAGCAGGACTGGGAGCAAATCCGAGAGGATGCGCGACCGGTCTTCGCCGCTGTCTACTTCGGCTGGAAGAAGTGGCGCGAATCGGAAGACCAAAAGGAGCGTGAGGAGCCCGCAGAGGAATAGGTATCTGGAGGCAGATGTGGTCTACCCAGAAGCGCAGTGCGATCACTGTGAAGTTGCGGAAGCCGCATCCCTGTGACAGACCTCAAACGCACTGACATTCCCCCCAACGTTTGCGAACCGGCTGCCAGCGGCCGGGCTGGGGCGGGGCCCGCTTCACTCGCGGATCAGTTCCAGGGTGCTTATGAGGGGGGCCTGGCCTTGCGTGGGGTTCTGGACTTTCGGAACAAGCTCGATCGTCAGGTCTCGCCTGACCCTTATGCCCTTGAACTCCCTGACCATCGCCCTGTTCGGACCGCCGGCTTCCTTGCGGATGTCCACGGCCATTGCGAGCTGTCGCCCCTGGAGCTTGATGTCGAAGACACGCTGGCCTTTGCCTGCGTCGCCCAGTTCGGCGAACCCCAGCCGCACGGTGTAGAGGCCCGGCTCCTGGCCCTGTCCGATGACGGGAACGACGCACCTGGTGAGTCCGCAGCAGCCGAAGGAGAAGAGCCAGGGCTTGTCCGTCCCCTCGATACGCACGCCTTCGGGGTTGAGTTGGTAGTAGCCGAGTCCGGGCAGGATTGAGGTCCTCATGTTGAATTCGAGGGCGAGGGGCAGGCTGGGGCGAGGATACCCGAGCCACAGAGTGCCGCTTCTGTCTCTCCTGTCCCCCGGCGCGCCGAAGTTGAGGGCCAGATGCCTGACGCGCATCAGGGGGAGTTCCCGCAGGTAGAAGCCCCACGCTCCGGCACTCTCGTCCACCTTGACCAGCAGCTTGTTCTTGCCTTTCTTGAGGCGGACGGGCACCTGGTCCTCGTCCACTCTCGCCCCTCTGCCGATATGGTGGTCGTGAACCACTTCGTGATTGAGCCATATCTTGATCCCGTCGTCGCTGCCCACGCCCAGGACCGTTTCCCTGTCCTGCGCGGAATCTATCTCGCAGTAGGCGTAGGCCACGCTGTCATCGGCACCCGGGAACAGGCTCTCGAAGTCTACTAAGTACTCCGGAGATTCGTATTTCTGCCATACGGGTGTCTTCCCGCCGTATACGGCCTCCATCTGTTTGTTTCGCCACTTCAGCGCGGCGGCGTGCTTGCACTCCATGCCTTCGTGTGGGATCACGAATGCCTCCCCGCCGTGCTCCTCGAGGAAATCATGCGCGTACCCCCAGCACAGCTTCCTGTGGTTTTCGTAGTCCGTCTGGTCGCCTTCCAGGTAGTTGGGGAACGGGCCACAGATGAGCCAGTCTTGGATGAAGCCGGCCTCTTTGTGGTCAGACGTGTACGAGCAGAACGTGCCCCACGCCCTGTCCGTGCGCCTGGGCTTGAAGACGACGGTGGCATGGATGGAGAAAGGGCAGACGCAGCCCGAACTGGCTTCCGGCTGCAGCACCAGGCCGTTCGCCGCTATCGTGTTGATATAGCAGCCGGGGCGATGGCCGCCGAAGTGGAGCACGCCGGAATCCCTGATCAGGTCGTAGAACGCGGTGGTCAGGGACCGGAAGAACAGGCAGTTGGGCGAGCCGGAGACCGCGCCGCAGTGGTGACCGCGGCCGAACTCCCACGGGCCCTTCTCGCCGGTGACGGGGTGCGTGCGCATTACCTGCTCGCCCGTCCACAGGTCGAAGGCCCACGGGTCGGCGTATATCGTGTTCCCGTTGACGATCGGACGCGTGCGATACCCCAGCGCGCGATTCCACAGCACGAGCCCGTCATCGGCCGACAGGGCCACCGCACGCCGGTGGGCAAGTGCGCCGGCGTGGAATTGGCGCCAGTAGTGGCCGTTTGGGAACGATCCCACGAACAGAAGGATGTCGTTCTGGTAGATGGCATGGAGGAGCCAGTCACCGCAGTCGGTCAGGTCCACGGGCGTCTGCCAGACTACGCTGCCCGAATCGGCGTCCAGGGCGCAGACCAGTCGCACGTCGGCGCTGTCGAGTTCCTCTTGCGCTTCGGCCGCTTCCGGTTCCTCGGGGGCTGGCAGCCGGACGAGCTTCTGCTTCAGCGCTTCCTGCCGCTGCTCGGCGGTCACGTCGCTTTCGGCAAGGAACACGCGGCCGTCACCGATGGCGATGGTGTTGTGGGATATCGTCTTGCCCCGGTGGTCCCATCGAAGTCTGCCGCTGTCCACGTCGAGGGCAAAGACGAGGTCGCAGGTGCTGCCTTCCTGGGTCGTGCTGCCGAAGAGCACGTCGCCCACGACGGCGACGTAACCCCACGACTGCGGCGCCGCGTCCGGGAACGGGGGCAGGCTGTAGGTTTGCCGGGTCTCACCGGTTGCCGCGTCCAGACGGAGGCATTTGTCCGCCACGGCCACGAACAGGCTGTCTTCGTCGGCCGCCAGGTTGCTACAGTCGCCGCGCATGTTTTCGCGCATCGCGCCCTCGATCTCCCGCTCCCAGAGCTGCACGCCGTTGTAGGCATCGTAAGCCATCACGACGTTCTCGCCCTGGATGAACATCCGACCGTTGACGGACAGAGGGGCGGCTACGGCGTAGTGCCGCTGCACCATCTTGGCGGGGCCCGGGCGGCCGAACCACAACACCCCCAGGGGGAGCCGGACCAGTTCGTCGTCGGAGCAGGTGGTGTTCGCCGGGTTGGCGTACTGGTGGGTCCACTTGCCGGCCCCGGGAAGCGGTCCCCGTTCGATCTTCGCCCATACGCCGTCGCCTTCGGTAAGCTGGGCGTCGGCGACCTCCGCTTCCTTCAGCCACTGTCGGAGCTTCTTCGCATTGAGCCGTCGCCACAGCTTCATTGTCTCCTTCGGCTGACCTATGTAGGCCACTCCGCCGCAGGGCTTCAGGACACGGAACATCTCGTCGGCCGAACCCGGCCGGCGGCCCGAAATGAGCATCTCGTCGGATACGATGAGGTTGGCGAAGTAGTCCGCGTAGGGCAGATCGGACAGTGACCCCTTTTGGACGGTCACGCGGGTCCCGTAGAGCCCGGCCGCATCGAGTGCTTCTCTTGCTTTGCGGACGTCCTTCGCGTCCTCGTCTATCCCGTAGATGACCAGGTCCGTTGCCCTGGCGATCTCGAAGGCGAGCCTTCCTTGCCCGGAGCCCAGGACGAGGCAGTAGCCCTTCGTGACGCCCGTCTCCTTTATGATGCGCTCCACCGCGGCCTTGTAGATGGGCGTGAGCTTGTCTTCGGGATAGGGGTCGGGTTCGAGGGGATCGGCAACCAGCACGGGAGCGGCCCGCTTGCCGTCTCCGAAGCAATGTATGGCGCCCTTGTCCGTGCTCACGAACAGACGTCCGCCCGAGACAGCCAATCCTTTGGCCTTGCCGTCCACTTTTCCTCGCCAGAGTTCCTTGCCGGTGGCTGCATCGAATGCCAGCGCTTCGTCCTGGGCGCCGGCGAACAGGACTTCTCCGGCAAGGATCATTGATTCGGGCCTCTCGCACGGCGTCTGCCAGATGACGGTCTTGCGATAGGCTTCCTCCAGCTTCTCATGGTTGTTGAACTGTTCTTCTATCTCTGCCAGTCGCTGAGTTACAGCATCGGGCTGGCTGGACAGCGACTCGATCTTCTGGCTCACCGCGTCCCTGGTTCTCCTGAGCTCGATGGCCTCTGCGGCCTGGGGCGACTTCAGTTCCTTGGATTGCTTCTCCAGCTCTTCCAGTTCCTTGCGAGCTGCGTCTATCTGCACGTTCAGGGACTTGAGGCTCCTCTGGAGTTCGGCCTTCTCGTAGTCAAGCCGGCTCCTCATCTGCGCGTTGAACTGGCCGCGCTTCCAGCTTGCCTGGGCGCTGGTCTTTCGGTCCAGAGCGAACAATGCGTTGTCCGTAAGCAGATAGGCGAAGTCGCCTTTCGTGATGAGCCGCCGCCCCGGGAACCAGGCGAACCCGACGCCCCCCGTCTTCTGGTCGTAGGCCACGACTTCCTGCCCGCCGCCGTACAGATGGTCGTCGGCGAGCAGGGCATAAGTTCCGCCCTCGGCCGAATGCCACCACAGCACGCTCTCTCGCTGGTAGAGCATTCGGCCGTTGCTTCTGTCGAAGGCCGCAGGGAGTACCTTTCCACACGGGACGAAAAGCGTTGTCGCACTGGCGAGCAAGTAACCCTGGGGCGAGAAGGACCGCCAGCCCGACGTCGCCTGGGCCGAGGCGTCATTCTTCCAGACCAGCTCGCCGTCCTCCGCTCGCACGGCGTAAAGGTACACGTCCTCTCCGGGGAACAGCCCGGCGGCGAAGTAGGCGATCCCCTTGTCCACCAGAATCCCGGTTCGAACGGGCCACAGCGACATCATCTTCCCGTTGCCGAGCAGCTCGTCGTCGTGGGGAGCGGCCCTGAACTTCCACAGCAGCTTCCCGGTGTCCGCGCTCAGGCAGTAAGCGAATCCGTCGTCGGAGCCCACCAGCACCTTGCCGTTCCACACGGTCGGCGCCAGCCGCACGGGGGCGCCGGTGAAGAAAGACCAGCGCACCTCTCCGGTCGAGGCGTCAAGGCAGTAGACCTTATTGTCTGCAGACGAACCGAAGTAGAGGGCGCCACCGGCCACAACCGCCTGGTATGCTTCATCGAAGTCCACCTTGTGCACTTCGCGGACATACTCGATCTCCACGGACTTGGGCGGCGGCCAGGCGGGCTCGGGAGCATGTTTGGAAGTGAAGACCCAGTGCGGCGACAAGGGCAGGGCCAGCCGCTCGGAAGTCGTTCCACTGCGGGCGACGTCGTGCATGTGTGTCGGCCAGTCTTCCGCTCGCGCTGCGCCGACGCAGGAAAGGGCGATCGCCACTACCAGCCAGGGAGCAGCCGCTCCGAGACGCCAGCGCTGTTGACCGCAAGTTGTCGGTCGTGGGTTGAACATATTGTCGGCCTCCTTTGGGCCGCGTCACTCTCGGACCCGGCCGTCTTCAATGGTGGCTACGCGATCCGCGTACTCCCCCGCCAGGCGTTCATGGGAGACCAGCACGATGGTCCCGCCATTCTGATGGAATTCGCCGAAATAATCCATGATAACACGTGCGTTCTCTGGGTCCAGGTTCCCCGTGGGTTCGTCCGCCAGGAGCAGTGCGGGATGACTCATCAGGGCACGAACCATGGCTGCGCGCTGACGCTGCCCCGTGCTGAGTTCGGACGGTTTGTGGCGGGTCCGGTCGCCGAGCCCGAAGTGCTCAAGCAGGGAGAGCGCCTCCTGCCGCTGGCTCTTCCTTGCCGCGATGAGGCCGGGAAGGAGCACATTCCCCAGCACGGTGAGATAGGGCAGGAGATGGAACATCTGAAAGACAAAGCCGATTCTCTCGGCACGGAACTTCGCCCTCGCCCGTCCGCTCAGGGCGTAGACGTCGGTCCCGCCGACCTCTACCGTGCCCTGTGTCGGGTGGAGCATGCCGCCGATGGTCAGCAGGAGCGTGGACTTCCCGCTTCCGCTGGGCCCCACCACCGTCACAAACTCCCCTTGCCGAATCGCCAGGTCCGCGCACTTGAGGGCGTGGACCTCCTCCTTCCCACGTCGGTAGACCTTCGTAACGTGCGCCAGGCGGACCATTCTATTCTTCCATAATCGTGACGGCGGGGTCCTGGGTCACCGCAACCACCGTCGGCAAGAGGCTTGCAAGCAGGGCCACCAGCGGCGCCGCCACCAGCGACTGGGCCATCAACGCGTAAACGGGTTTGATGGCGGCTGCCGTCACCTTGAAGATCGTGGGGCCGAAGTGCAGCGCAAGACCGGTCCCGATTATGAAGCCGAGGACCGCTCCGCCCAGCCCGACGGACACGGCCCTTCCCAGGAACAGGACGGCGATCTTTCCCGAGCCTGCACCCAGCGCCCTGAGAATTCCGATCTCCTGACGCCGTTCCCAGACGTTCAGGAGGGAGAGCACCGCGACCCATATCACGCAGGCTATGGCGACCGTCGAGAGGATGAGGACGGCCTGTCGCTCCACCATCCTCCGCGTTTCCGCCCGGGCGACGGCGATCGAGCGGAATTCCGTGACTCTGGTGTCAGGAAGGACCTCCGCGATCTGCGGCCTGATGCTCCAAAGCCGTCCGCCCTGGCCGCAGAGGCATCCCAGTGCCCTGATCATGTTGATCTTCCCGGGCTTGTTGAGGATCTCCTGCGCGTCGTGCAGGTGGGTGTACAGGCGGATGTCGTCCTTGCTGCCTGCCTCGGCAAGGACGGCGTCCACCAGCAGCGACTTGCCGTGCAACTCGATCTCATCTCCGCGCTGGATGTTCAGGCCCCGGGCCAGCTCGTATCCCACGCAGGCCCTGCCCGGAGGGACGCCCAGCCCCATGAAGGATTTCTCACGCGTTCTCCTTGCCGATGGCACCTCCGGCAGCCAACCCGTGAGCAGAATCTGTCGCCCACGCCACTCGATCTTCTTCTGGAGGATCGCCACGTAGTGGTCGGCGTGGATATCGCCGGAGCCGGCCAGGCGGTGGACGTAGTCCTCGGGCATCTCTTCCTGGGCGAAGTCCCTCGCCCAGAAGTCCTCCATGTCAGTGTCCTTCGGGACGATCAAGAGGTTGAACCCCATGTCGCGCATCAGACGCTTGGTTTCCCTGTCGGAGGCGCCGCTCATGGTGAGGAGGGCTACGAAGAGGGCTACGGTTATCGTGACGGCCAGCAGGCCCAGCAGGAAGTCCAGCTTCCTGTGCCAGATCTCCTGCAAGATCAACGGCAGTGCGCTCATCTCATGCGTTCCTTCTCTTCAGCATGACTGCCACGCTGCCGAGGACCGCTACGAGCACCAGGGCCGTGACGAGGAAAAACACCACTCGCCTTATCTGGGCAACGAAGGAGAGAGTGGATTCGATCGGTTGAGGGGGGCGCAACGCTACCTGGGGAACCGACGAGGTGGCCCCGGGCCCGCCGTTATGCGGCGCCAGCGCGATCTCAGTGTAGCCGAGCGGCCCGGTGACCATCGCGCCCGTCCCCAGCAGCGCAGAGCCGTTGCCGTCACCCGCCGGGCCCGGGTATGCGGACAGCCATCGCATCCCGGGAGCGATCTGAAGCTTGACTTCGGGACTGGATACGTCTATCTGCGCCCTTCGCAGGACCTCGTCCTCAAACCAGGCCGGATACTTCAGCGGGATCGAGCGTCCCGACAGCCAACGCCTGTCCACCGTGCAGACGCACCGTCTGCCCAGCAGGTAGAAGGCCTCATGCAACGCATCGGCCGTCATCAACGGGCCTTTGAATACGGGTCCAAGCTGTCGCCCCCTGCCGAACAGGACAACGACGGCCGGCCCCGCCTCCTCGCCTTCCAGACCGAGACTCCAGAGCAGAACCCTCTCCTGCGCGGCGCCCGGGGAAGGGAGCACAAGATACGGCCCATCTTGAACCGTGAGACCGGTCTCGGTTATTGAGCCCGTAATCCGACGCACGGCCGACTCGATCGCGGCCCTGGCCCGGCGGTTCTGCTCGGCGTCTTCCCCCTCCATAAGGAGGACGACGCACCAGTTGCGCACGATATTGCGGACGATCTCCTCGCGAAGGGGCGAACGGACCATCTTCTCCAATTGCGATGTCACCCAGTCCCTGGAAGCCCCGTCCTGGGGCGCTTCGGCGGCCACCATGCTCCTTCCATCCGGCGAGAACAGCAGCACGGCGGGGAAGGTGGCGATTCCCAGGGACTTGCAGAGGTCCGCTGCCCTGTGCGAGGGCTCCTGATCCATGTCTACCGTCGTCGCCACCACGTTCGAGCCCAGGAGGACTTCCAGCGAGGCTTCCCTTATCCACTGGGACAGGCTCTCCCTGCCGGCCGTTGTTTCCCTGAGGACGAAGCAGGCGGAGTACGGGCGCGGATCGAGTTCCGCGAAGCCCGCCTGCCGGAAGGAATAGGGACATGCGACGACGGCCGCAGGTCCTGTGACCCCCAGCATGGGCATCGCACAAAGCACAAGCAGTAGAAGCCGTTTGCCGGGCATATTCTCTCGTCTCGCTTCCTCGTTGCCGTGAATGTATGGTACACAGGCGACGGCGTCAACTTTCCTCTGCTGAATCCCGGCCGACGCGGGGGGTGGAGCGCCGCATCTGCTTCAGGCCGGCCGGGCCGACGCCGGGGGCTGACCAGGCCCATTCAAATGCGGGTGGATTCTTCCGATAACTCCTTGCAGAGGCTACTCAAGCAAGGGGCTATCGGACGATGGGTGAGGCGCAGGGCAAGAGGTTGTGGGATGTTTTGGGCCGGGGAAAATGGGGACTGGCATCCCGGAGGGTGCCTGTATCCCATTTTCCAGCGTTACGGCGAAAAACCCATTTTCCGGCATCGCAGCGAAAAACGGGACAGGCATAGAACGACATGCCAGTCCCTGTTTTTCCCGGGCAGGCGGCGAGCTGAGGAGGGGCCCAGTTTGTCGTGCGCACCAGCCTGCCGGCCGGCTGGCAGGTCCTGCTCATCCTGTGCATCGTGTTAGAGTGCTTGTATTGCCGCCCACCGCCACAGGGTCATCCATCTGATGCGATACGGGGCAATTGAATGACCCTGGTGGGGCTGATACTGTTCTTGGACTGGAGCATGGGAGAAGGGGTAGAATCGCTGCGGGCGCCTGGGATTCCTCGGCATCGCGCTGGTTGTCATCTGCTGTGGCTGCACAAGGGGAGAGATGAACATGAGGCGGGATTCGTTCGTCGAGCGCCTTCAGGAGAAGGACGTGGTGGTGTTCGTGGGTGCGCACCCGGACGACGAGACGCTGGTCGGCCCGCTGCTGGCCTACTGCGCCGACCGCTGCCGAGAGTTGGTGGTTGTGTCCCTGACCAAGGGGGAATCGGGATGGAACCTGGGCAAGGAGGACCTGACGCAGACGCTGGCCCAGGTGCGCAGGAAGGAGTTCGGCTCGGCCGTCCGCATGCTCGGCGGCATGCCCGTGACCTTCGATTACGTGAACGGCACGTCGCGGGCCCATCCGCAGGGCCTGGCTGTGCTGGACCTTGAGGAGGAGGCCCACCGGCGCTGGCGGGCGCCAGGCGGCCGCTCAGAGACGGCCGAGGCGGCCTACGAGCGGTGGACTGAACAGGACGGCGACCCGGCCGTCAAGCTGGCCGAACTCTTCCAAGAGAAGAACGCCACCTTCGTCATCGCCCTCGATCCGGAGAAGGGGGTGACCAACCACGAGGAGCACATCGCCGCCACTCGGCCCGTAATCGCCGCCGTGAAGGACTGCAACCGGCAACGTGGATGCAGGCTCTCCCTCTACTACGTCGTCCGCCCGTCCGAGGCGCCCGAAGATGCGGAACACATCGCGACCAGCGACCTGAGCGCAGCCGGCGGTAAGGACTACGGCAGGATCGCCCAGAAAGCGAAGGCGTTCTACGTCAGCCAGTTCCTCTTCGACCCTGCCGGTGAGCCCGGCGGTGAGCGGCGG
>DAOVRD010000402.1 GCA_030628375.1 Planctomycetota bacterium | reverse complement strand
TGCCGCATGCCACGGTAGTCGCCGTCCCCCTGGCAGTTCCGCGCAAACTGCAAGAGGTAGTCCGTCTCCAACGCAGATGGTATCCAGTCTTCAGCCAGCACGTGCACACCGGACCAGTCCATCGGCGGCTGGTCCGGGCACGCCAGGAGCGCCTCTCGCCTCAGCAGGACGTCGTAAGGCCATCCTCGCCGGCCGTCGGCCGGCCAGCGGACCCCCTGGCACGGGGTCTCGCTCATGTAAGAGATGCCTTCGATCAGCCGCAGCTCTACCTGCAAGCACAGACGCTCCGAGGGGAGGTAGTAGTAGGCGGCCTCGACTCTTCGAGCCCCCGCCAGATAGGATTCGTGCAGCCCGGCGTCCGCCTCGGCCGACATGATGCAGATGTTCTTCAGTTCTCCGATAGCGCCCAGGAGACGACGGCATTCCCCTTCGCTTCGCCCCGCGTCCCGGTTGACCAGCACGATAATGGACGGATAATTCAGCATGTCCGTGAAGTAGCGGACGATCCTCAGCGTCCTGTCGTTCCAGCGCCTGACGGGAAAGACTACGGCCAGCTTCTCGACCTTCGGCCACGGTTCTGGAGGCAGGTCCGCCCGAATGCGCCGCAGGTTGTGCAGGTAGCTCTCCTGGTCTTTCCTCTGCACGTCCGATATGCGGTCGGACTTCTTTATCGGCACGTAGTACTCACCGGTGACGGCCTGAACGTGCTGGAAGTCCGTGTAGAAGGAGAGCTTGCGCGTCAGGTCCCAGTCTATCAGCACCCGCACGTCCTCATCGTAGCCTCCGATGGCGGCAGCGAGATCCTTCCGGTGCATAAGGCTGACGTGGAGGGTGTGGTTGAAGTAGAACATGAACATCCGGTTGTAGTCGCGACAGACGTCCACGCGCTTCTCCAGCGGGTACCGACGGCCGCCCTCGCCCGGCAAGCAGATGACTTTGTAGAGGTCGGAATAGGCAACACCGACGCCCGGATTCTCATCCAGAACCCGGGCAAGTGTCGCCAGGTGGGTCGGATACCAGACGTCGTCGTCGTCCAGATACGCGATGTACTCTCCTCGCGCGTGCTGGAGGCCGAAGTTGAGGCACGCCGCCTTGCCGCAGTTGCGATCGCGGCCGAAATAGCGCAGGCGTTCGTCGCCGAAGCCCTCCACCGCCTCCCGCACGTCCACCCCGCCGTCGTTGATGACGAGCATCTCCCAATCCGCCAACTCCTGGCCCAGAACGCTCCGGATGGCGTCCGGCAGATAGGCAGCGCGGTTATAGGTGGGCGTCAGGACCGTGACCTTGGGCGCAGCTCTCAATGCCGCCATGCCTCCAGAGTTGATCCGAATGCGCCTTACTGACCAGCAGGGCCGCCCGGTTCCCGGACAAGGCGCGCACCCCTGATGCCGGCTCATCTCAACATGCGGCCCGCCTTTCGGAAGCGCGGCCGCGCATCAGTTCAAGCAGCTCAGCACAGTGCAGCATCGCCCCCTGGAAGATCACCAGATCGCCCAGAAGGGCACCGAACTCGTCCAGCCTCCGGACGGGTATGCCCATGACGGTCTCCGACGTGAACTTGTTAGGCCCTTCAAAGGCCTCCTCCAGCCGTCGTGTGTCTGCGTCCGCCCGTTCGAGATCCAATTCCAACAGGCGAAGCCGGTTAAGGCTGAGCCGTGCCTGCCGCACATCCTCATCAGTCGCTTCCCGGGGCCATCTTCCAGTGGACCTCCGAAACCGGAACGGCACGCGTTCCTTGCGATTCCTCTTGTAGGAGTCGAAACTCAGCGTGTGGAGATGGTAGCTGATGATGTTCGTGTTGACGATGTTGACACACCCCGCGTCCTGCCAGCGCACGCCCAGCTCCGTGTCGCTGCCCCACTTGAAGGCCGGGTCGAACACGCCGAATCGCTCATACGCCTCCCTCAGGGAACTCAGATTGCAGGTGACGAACCAGCGCCAGTCACCCCGAAACGGTGGGCCCGGCCAGTGCAGGGGCATGTACAGCGGGCCCGCTTCGTAAAGGTAGTTGAACAGGCTCTGCTTGTAAGAATCCGTGAAGCGCCGGCCGCCGACCACCGCGTGTCGCGGATCGAAGCCCTGCCGCTCGTGCGTCGCGAAGTGCTGCTGCAACGCCGGTCGCGACAAGGCCGTGTCCTCGTTGATCTGCAGCACAATGCGGCCCCTGGCGTGTTCCACACCGGCATTCCGTGCCAGGGGGATGGAGGCCTCGTCTATCTCCAGCTCCCTGAGGCGGGAGTCGAAGGACGGCCGCCACCGGTCCAGCACGGCCGCCAGCTCCTTCTTCGCATCGTCTGCCACGCCGTTGGTCACGACGAGCACCTCGTATCGCTCGGGCGGAAAGGTCTGCGTATGCAGCGCGTCCAGACACCTGTCCAACACGTCGAACCGGCTGTGGGCGGGAACGACGACGGAGATGTCGCACTGGTTCCCGCTCGTAGGTCTGCGGGGGCCCGCACCGGCTTGCGCCGCACGCTGCGAACGGGGGACGGCGGGTTTCGCAGACAGACGCTGGCCATAGGCGCCCCGCACCCTCGTTACCACCGACGGGCGGGCGGAACATCGCGGGCTGGACGCCGTCACCGTGCACACGCGGAACGGCAGTTTCGGCCTCTCGGAACGACGGGGCTCAGACATATCCCAGGGCTTTCAGCTTGGACTCTACCGTAGACCCGCTTCTATTTGCCTCTCTGTGCTCAGCTTTCAGTGCGAGCCAGGGCACTTCAAACAACTCCCGGTACGGCCAGGCGGCTTCATGACCGAACTGGCCGCCGTACTCGCCCAGTATCTCGCCGTGGTCACTGGTGACGACCACCTCGAGGTGCTGGCATACGTCGGAGGCGGCGAGTTGGAGTACGGCGTCCCACACCAACTGCAGGTTGGCCCGATATGCCTTGCGCACCACGTCCCAGTCCAGGCCGCCGTTCGCTGCGACCAGGTCCGGGCGGGGAAGCCCCTGACAGGCCACGCTGAGGGCG
>DAOVRD010000126.1 GCA_030628375.1 Planctomycetota bacterium | reverse complement strand
TGGCCATCTGGACCATTTGGCCGGTGTCAGCAGCCACAAATAGCGCATACAACTACATACTTGGCTTCGCGCTGGGCGCCCTAGCAGGCACCCCGGTTGCATGGCGGACCGTGGGCAAGGGCTTCTTGACGAAACAAGCTTGCCAGGTTTGGCAGGCTCATTGACATTCAGTCGGCCTGGATTCTCGCTACGCTGGACCTCGGCCGAAGTCCGCTTCGCTGCCGCCAGCGCCTTAACGCCCGCTCGGGGCGGTCACTGGCCGTGCTTTACGGATATTTGAGGGCGGAGGGGGGCGAGAATCCGGCCCGGGCAGGCGCGGAGCCGGGAACGGCCCCAGTTTATCCTGTACACCCTGTACATCCTGTTAAGGCCGTTGTATTGCCGGCCACAAGCAGCGCGGCGTCGAAGACGAGCTGACAGTGCTGCGGCGGCTCTGCGTCACCAACATCCCAGAGGGCATTGCGCACTGCGTGGCGCACGGCCGGCAGGTCATCCATCTGATCCGCCACGGCACAATTGAATGACCCTGGCGCGGCGGCTGAGGCCGGTTTGACTTGTCTTTTCTCTTTTGAATATAATGCGTGACTCAGGAAGGTGAGTCCTTTGAGCTTGCCAATCCGATTTGGAGGTGGGGCGAGGGTCTACGGAACATGACAGCGCGGAAGAAGGGCTCGCGGAAAGCGAGGGCTGGCGCGGGTTCTCGTCCTGGAAGCGGCAGTGAGGGCCAGGGCTCCCAAGAGCGGGGCAACGGTTGGCGTCTCACTGCCGAGGAGCAGGAGGGCATCTTCCTGCGCAGAGTCGTCTTTGCTATCGTGGCCGTCGCAGTCGGCTCCATCGGCGTGTGGTTTGTGTTCAACACGGTTGAGGACCCCGGCGAGCAGCAGCTCGTTCTGAGTGCGACCGGTTCCGCGCCCCCTTCAAGCGGTGTTTACACGGTCAAGCTTCTGGAGTTCTCGCCTTCCAGGGAGCCGTTTGCGAGGCGCCTGGCTCAGATGGATGAAGTCAGGGACCTGGCCGGCGACAATGAGTTCAGTTTCCTGAATCTGCCCGACGGCCGGATGGCCCTCTGTGTGGGAAGGTTTGAAGGCGAAGACTCGCCGCAGTTGCGCCTGCTCCTGCACGCGTGTCAGAGCTTCGACGCGGAGGGCCAGAAGTTGTTCGAGGGCGCTTCGATCTGCGAGATGCCGTAGCGCTCCCCGTTTCCCTGAGTCGAGCTACGAAGAGTTGAAAGGGACAGCATGTCATTGCACAAGAGCTTGAGACTAAAAGGCCATCTGGCCCGACGAAGAAACGTCCTGAGCCGGGCCGAGCGGATTGAGCGGCTCAAAGAAGATGAAAAGTGGGACGAGGAGAAAGGCTCGGTGTTCGGCCTGCCCAAGGTGAAGGTCGAAGTGATCGCTGCCCCGGCCCGTCCGCGCGCCCCGGAGAAGGCCGAGGAAGCCGAGGCCCTGGCCGAAGGGGAGGCGGGCGAGACCCCCGAAGCTGCGCCCGGCACTCCCGAGGCGCAGAAGTAATTCCTTCCCGCTCTTCTTCCTGATCCCTGGGGACCATTGGTGGACGCTGCCGCACTGATCGCCGATCGTATGGGGTTGATTGACTCTTCCGGCATTCGCAAGGTCTTTGACCTGGCGAAGAGCCTGGAGAATCCCATCAATCTGAGCATCGGCCAGCCCGACTTCGACGTGCCGGAACCGGTGAAGGCCCGGGCGATCCAGGCAATCAAGTCCGGCCTGAACAAGTACACCGTCACTCAGGGCATCCAGGAGCTGCGTGACGAGGTGCTGAGGTCCGAGAAGGAGGCGACGGGCGTCCGCCACGACGCGGTGCTGATCACCAGCGGCGTCGCCGGCGCAACGATGCTGGCCTTCATGGCACTGGTGAACCCCGGCGACAGGGTCGCGATACCGGACCCCTACTTCGTGATGTACAAACACCTGTGTCGGCTCATGGGCGGGGTTCCCATCTACGTGGATACCTATCCGGATTTCCGGCTGACGGTGCAGCGCCTGGAGGAGGCCGGCGCGGGCGGCGCGAAGCTTCTGGTGGCCAACAGCCCGTGCAATCCGACCGGTGTCGTGTTGACCGAGGACGAGCTGCGCCGGGTAGCCGACTGGGCCGAACGCAACGGCGTCTTCGTGGTCAACGACGAGATATATCGCGCCTTCTGCTACGACGGCGAGTTCGCCAGCATCGCCTCGATGACGGACGACGTGCTGCTGCTGAACGGGTTCAGCAAGACGAGCGCAATGACGGGGTGGCGGCTGGGCTACGCAATCGGGCCCGAGCGCATCATCGAGGAGATGAAAAAGCTTCAGCAGTTCAGCTTCGTTTGCGCGCCGTCCATTGCACAGTATGGCGCGCTGGCGGCGGTGGGGGTGTCGCCCGACGACCACGTCAGGGCCTACAAGGCCAAGCGCGATCTGGTGTATGAAGGCCTGAGGGGCAAGTTCGAGTTAGAGAAGCCGCTGGGGGCGTTCTACGCCTTTGTCCGGGCGCCGGAGGGCGACGGCGACGCCTTCTGCAGGAAGGCCGTAGAGCACAACCTGCTGATCATCCCCGGCAGCGTCTTCAGCGAGAGGAACAGCCATTTCCGGCTTTCCTTTGCCGCTGAGGATAGCGTCATACGGGCGGGGATCGAGGTGCTTTGCTCGCTGGCGTGACCGGGCGGCGGGGTCCTACTTGACGCCGTACTTGTCGAGCTTCCGATAGAGAGTGGCCCGGCTGAGGCCGAGCTTGCGCGCGGCCATGCTGATGTCGCCGTTGCACTTCTTGATGGCAGCGAGGATGGCGCGCTTCTCCAGTTCCGCCATGGGTAGCACTTCGTCGGTTTCTGCCGGTTCGGGGGTCGGCGAACGGAGTGCCTCCTGGATGCAGGCCAGAGCTTCTTCCACTGCCAGCGGGGGCGCCTTTCTGCTGGCGGCCTCCTTGCGGATGCGCTCCGGGAACAGCTCGGCCGTCACCCGGTCGCTGGTGGCCAGCAGCACGATGCGCTCGATCGTGTTGCGCAGTTCCCGCACGTTTCCCGGCCACTGATGGCAAAGGAGCAAGTGCACCGCGTCCGGGGAGAAATCCCAGAAGTACTTGCTGTACTTCTCTCCCATCATGGACAGGAAATGCTGTGCCAGCACGGGAATGTCCTCGGGCCTCTCCCTGAGGGGAGGGATGTGGATGGGCACGACGTTCAGACGGTAGTAGAGGTCGTCCCGGAGCTTGCCTTTCTCCACCTCTTCCAGGGGGTCCTTGTTGGTGGCGGCGATGACGCGGCTGTCCACTTCGATCTCTTCGGTTCCACCTACGTGCGTGAAGGTATGGTTCTGCAGGAAACGGAGCACCTTGGATTGCAGCCCCATGTCCATCTCGCAGATCTCGTCCAGGAACAGCGTCCCGTGGTGGGCCCGTTCGCAGGAGCCGATGTGCATGCGGTCCGCGCCGGTGAAAGCGCCCTTCTCGTGTCCGAAAAGCTCGCTCTCCAGCAGGTCTTTGGGGATGGCGGCGCAGTTGACGGTCACGAAGGCGCCGTCCTGCCGGGGGCTGAGTGCGTGGATGGCACGGGCCACCAGTTCCTTGCCGGTGCCGCTTTCGCCTGAGACCAAGATGGTGGCGTTGGTGCCCGCGATGCTCTTTATGCGTGCGTAAATCTCATGCATGCCAGGGCTTACGCCTACCATCCCACCCAGGCCGCCTCGTGCGTAGACGGCCGTTAGCTGCTTGACCTGCACCACCAGCCGGTGCTTCTCGGCGGCGGCGAGCAGTTTCTCGGCCAGCTTCTTGGCGCCGGCGTCGGTAGTCACGAAATCCTCGGCGCCTTTCTTCATGCACTCCACTACGGTCTGAACCGTCGGGTCTTTCCCCACGATTATGACGGGCAGGTCCTGGTAGTGCTCCCGCGCCCGCTCCAGGCAGCCGTCCGCACCGGTCGCATGCTTCACGTCGGCCACCAGGACGTCGGGGATACGCTTGGTCATCTCTTGCAGCAGGTCGTCGCTGCTCTTGCACCGCACTGTCTGGACGGGATGTCCTTTGATCTGGTCGGGGACCAGCTTCGCGATCGAATCGCCTCCCACCGTCCAGATGTGAAGTTCTGCTTGTCCCTGTTGGTCTGTCATTTCAGTCTGGCTCTTGAAGCAGAGCGTGGACGCGCTCCACGGCTCGACTCGGGCTGAAAGGTTTGGTCATGTACTCGTCGGCGCCGGCCTCCAGGCCTTCCTCGCGGTCGTGCTGCTGGCCCTTCGCCGTGAGCATGATGACGTACGTGGAGGCCAGGTCGTCGGATGACTTGATCGTGCGGCAGACTTCATAGCCGTCCAGTTCAGGCATCATGATGTCGAGGAAGACGAGCACGGGATGCTCCTGGCGGATGAGTTCCAGGGCTTCCGTGCCGCTTCGAGCTTGCAGCACGTCGTAGCCGGCTCTCTCGAGGACGAACCCGAGCGAACGCAGGATGTGCGGTTCGTCGTCAACGATCAGGATTTTCTTTGCATTCGACATGCCGACCGCCCCGGGCTCGCAGGCAGGAAAGCTCTTCCGGTGCAATCTCAGCTCTCGGTCTGTTGCCCTATTGCTTCTGTCGCCTGCGCTTCCGTTTCATTGACGTCGAAGACACGGGTCAGGCGGGTGAGCTCGAAGATGGACCGACAGAACTCGGGCACTTCGGCCAGGCGCAGATCGCCTCCGTGGGCCGCGGCCTTCCTGAGACAACTCACCAGCACTCCCAGGCCCGCACTGTCTATGAAATCCATCTTCTCCAGGTTCAGCACGAGCTTCGTGTCGCCGTCTTCGATCAGCTTGTGGAGTTCCGACTTGATCTGGGGTGCAGACTGCGCGTCGAAGCGACCTGCGATATCTACGATGGTGATGTCATCCTGCCGACGAATGTCGCCTGTCAATGTTGGTGATACCTCCGCGCTGCGTTGGAGCACTGTATCGGGTGCTCGGCTCGAACTGGCCGGGCCCGCCAAATCCTATCATATAGGCGCCGCGCTCCGGTTGTCAATTCCCGCACGGGGCGAAGGGGCAGACTTTCCGGCGCACGCTATGCTTCGATGTGCTCGAAAATGGCGGAGACAACCGCATCGTAGTCCGCCGGAAGCTCGACGGGGGGGTTGGCACGGCGGCTCTCGACGCCCTCAAGCTCCTTCCAGTGGTAGCCTATCTTGAATTGGGCAAACTTCAGGCCGTGGGCGGTCGAGATCACAACGACCCGGTCAGCAGGGCCGATCTCGCCTCGCCCGGCCAGCTTGATCAGGCCGGCCAGCGCCACGCCGGTATGCGGGTCGGTGAACAGTCCGCTTCGGTCGGCCTGCGCGCAGGCGTCGGCCAGTTCCTCTTCGGTGGCCTCTTCGGCGATGCCGCCGAAAGCCTTCAGCGTCGAGACGGCCTTGCAGAGGCTCACCGGGTTGCCTATCTGGATGGCCGTGGCAAGCGTTTCCCGCGCGGTCTGCGGTTCGAAGCTCTCGAAGTTCTTCAGGTAGCTCAGGTACAGCGGGTTGGCCTGCGCGCTCTGGACGCAGCAGATGCGCGGCAGGCGGTCTATGAGGCGCAGTTCGTGCATCATCTCGAACCCCAGTCCCAGCGCGCTGACGTTGCCCAGGTTCCCCCCGGGGATCACCACCCAGTCCGGCACCTCCCACCCCAACTGCTGGCATATTTCGACGGCGACCGTTTTCTGGCCTTCGATGCGCAGACTGTTCATCGAGTTGGCCAGATAGATGTTGTTCTTGCTGCAGACCTGCTGGACCAGGTCCATGCAGCCGTCGAAGTCCGTGTCCAGCGCAAGAGTCAGCGCCCCGTTGGCTACCGGCTGGACGAGCTGGGCCGGGCTGATCTTGCCGCGGGGCAGGAACACCACCGACCGGATGCCGGCGCGTGCGCAATAGGCGGCAACGGCGGCGGAGGTGTCGCCGGTCGAGGCGCAGGCCACCGCCGGCACATCCTTGCCTTCGGCGCGCATCTGCTGCACCATGCTGACCAGCACCGTGAGCCCGAGGTCCTTGAACGACCCGGTGTGCGAGTTGCCGCACAGCTTCACGTGGACGTCCGGCACGCCGATGCGCCCCCCGAAATCCGGAACGTGCAAAAGCGGCGTATGCCCTTCGCCGAGGCTTACGATGTTGGCGTCGTCCACGCGCGGGCAGACCCATTCCTTCTTGCCCCAGACGCCGCTGCTAAAGGGGCCGGAAGGGCTACGCCAGCGCCGGGCGAACAGCTCCTTCCATTCCTGAGCGCCCCTCTGCCGGAGAGCGTCCGTGTCGTGGCGCACCTCCAACAGGCTGTCGCACCGCCGGCAGCGGTAGATTATCTCGTCCAGCTCGTACACCTCATCGCAGCCGGCGAAACACCGGAACCAGGCTCGGTATTTCGTTTTCATGGCGCTCCTCACGATGCGGGCACGTTTTCCGATCGCCCTCCGGGGCGTCGGCCCGGGGTCGCTGTCTCTCTAAGAACGTCCAACAGAATCAACCGCAGAGCTCGCGGAGCCCGCAGAGAGAGTTCAAGACAGAAGGCGATAAGCCGAACCTCGTCCTCCGCGTCCTCGGCGGTGAATCCTTTCTGTTAGAAGCCTTAAGCCTATGGCATCAGGGCTTTCTTGGCAAATCCAGATACGCCCCTTCAACCAGGTCGGCTTCGCAGATGCCCAGCTTCTCCATGAAGCTCCGGGCGATCTTCTTCCCTTGGTCCACGGGCTGGCCCTCACGCAGCACGACCTCCAGCTCGACGAAGTCTCCGAGGCCCTCGACCTCGTCCAGGTGTATGCGCACCTGGCCCGCCCGGAAGACGGTCCGCCGTTTCCGGACCGTTCCGATCGCGCCCAGGGCACTTGAGAGGACCTCACGGAGGGCGGCGGGCCGGTCTGCACTCGCTATCAGGTAGTGGGACTCGCCCGGGCCCGCGCGGTCGGCGCGCCGGTAGGTGATCAGCTCGGCGCGGCCCGAGCCAAGGACGCGCAGCTTCAGTCTGCCTTCCGGGACGCGGAAGAAGGTGTCGTCCTGGTCAAGCACTTCGCACGGACCATCGCTCAGCGCTTCGGCCCGCCTCCTTATGGCCGAGAGGTCCGCCACCCGCGCCTTCACTTCCACGTTGCGCCGCATCGCTATCGTGCTCCAGAGAGTTTCGGAACACATGCCGCCAAGTCGGTTCGGACCGTGTCCGGCCGGCCCCTGCCCGCTTTATTCTTCCGGCAGGCTGTGGTATATGTCAAGCCTTCCCTCGTGCTCGCCCTCGACCGGGAGGCCGGAAGCCAGGCACGAGCGCCGGTGACGCGGAGGAGTTCCGATGGCTGAGAGAGTCCCTTTGCTGCTGGATACGGACATCGGCTCGGACATAGACGACGCGGTGTGTCTGACGTATCTGCTGGCCGAGCCGCGCTGTGAGTTGTTGGGGGTGACGACGGTGACCGGCCAGCCGCGCGAGCGCGCCATGCTTGCGGACGCAGTCTGCCGCGCTGCGGGGAGGGAGGACGTCCCCATACGGAGCGGGTGTGACGTGCCGCTGCTCTGCGAGCAGAAGCAGCCCGAGGCGCCGCAGGCCGAGGTGCTGCCGGACTGGCCGCACGCCGAGGCGTTCGAGCCGTACGAGGCGGTGGACTTCCTGCGCAGGACCATCCGGGGCCGGCCCGGCGAGATCACCTTGCTGACCATCGGACCGCTCACCAATGCCGGCCTGCTCTTCGCCGTGGACCCTGAGGTGGCGGGGATGCTGAAGCGCCTGGTGATGATGGGCGGCTGCTACTTCGCCGGGGGCAGAACGGAATGGAACACTTCCGGGGATCCCATTGCCAGCGCCCTGGTGTTCGGCGCTGAGGTCCCCGAGCTTGTGGCGTACGGGCTGGACGTGACGCTGAAGTGCAGGCTGCCGGCCGACGAGTGCCGCCGCCGCTTCCGGGGAGGACCGTTCGAAGTGGTGCGGGGGATGGCCGAAGTCTGGTTCCGGCGCGCGCCGCACATCACGTTCCACGACCCCCTCGCGGGCGCCTGCATCTTCGAGCCCGAGATATGCACTTATCGCACGGGCCGCGTGACCGTGGAGCTGGAAGCGGAAGACACGTACGGTGTGACGCATTTCGAGCAAGACGAGGGGGGCGCGCATCGCGTCGCAGCCGACGTCAATGCCGACCGTTTCTTCCAGCGCTATTTCGAAGTGACCGGAGTCTTCGCGGCAATTATGAATTCATAATTATGAATTATGAATTGGAGTTCAGGGCGCGGCAGTGAGCTTTCTTCGAACGCCCGTCGGCCTTACTTGAGGCGGACAAGATGCGCAGGCTGATGATGACGCTGGAGTACGACGGCACCGACTTCTGCGGCTGGCAGATTCAGGCCGAGGGGCGAACCGTCCAGGGCGTCCTCGAAGAGGCCGTGCGCCGGACGACCGGCGAAGCCGTCCGCGTCACGGGCGCCGGCCGGACGGATGCCGGCGTGCACGCGGAGGGGCAGGTGGCGCATTTCGATACGGGATCTGCGTTGCCTCCGGGCCGGTTCCTCAGGGCCTTGAACTACTGGCTGCCGGACGACATCGCGGTGCTCGACTGCCGTGAGGTCGCGCCGGATTTCGACGCCCGTTTCTCGGCGTCCTCCAAGCTCTATCGCTACCGCATACTGTGCAGCGCGATGCGGCGTCCTCTGCGCGAGCGATTCACCTTGAGAGAGTGGCGCAGCCTGGACGTGGACGCCGTGCGCGAGTGTGCCGCCCTTCTCGTGGGGGAGCATGACTTCACCAGCTTCGCCAGCGAGCACAGCGAAGCCGAGAGCAACGTCCGGCGCGTTATGCGCAGCGAACTGCTGGCGAAGGGGGACGAGCTGCACTACCTCGTCGAAGCCAATGGTTTCCTGTACAATATGGTGCGCATCATCGTGGGCACGCTTCTGGAGGTGGGGCGTGGTAAGATAACGGCCCGGGAATTCCGCGAGATTCTGAATGCCTGCGACCGCAAGGCCGCCGGGCCGACCGCGCCCGCCAGGGGCCTGACGCTTGTGCGCGTCAACTATCCGAACGACGCGCGACGGACCACTTGGAAAACCGAAGACGGAGGAGAACGCATGGATTTCTTCGAAGTGATTGAGGGACGCGCGAGCGTTCGGTCGTTCGTCAAGTGCGAGATTCCGGAGGCGGACCTGACGCGGATACTGGATGCCGGGAGGCGCGCGCCGTCCGGCCACAACCACCAGCCCTGGGAGTTCATCCTGATACGCAGCCCCGATACGCTGAAGCAACTGGGCAAGATTCAGGGCTGCATTGCTGAGGCGTCCGCCGCCATCGCGGTCGTCATGGACGAGTCGGCCAGCGAGTTCTGGAAGGAAGACGCCGGCGCCGCCATCGAGAACATGCTGCTGGCGACTGTGGCGCTCGGTTACGCCTCGCTCTGGGTCGAGGGATACGTGCTCAGGCACGAGGACTACGGCAAGGAGGTGCTCGACGTGCCGAAGGATCGCCGGCTGCTGGCCATCCTGCCCATCGGGAAGCCGGCCTCGCCGCCCTCGCAGGCCCAGAAGAAGCCGCTCTCCGAGATACTCCACCGTGAGAGGTACGGCGGTGCATGAGGGAGACTGGAATGAATCTTACGGGTGAAGAGAAGAAGCTGGTCGAGCCCTACCTGGCGATGAGCATCCGCGACGGGAAGGGATGGATCTGCGGCGTTGTCGCCGGGTTCTTGATCTGCGCCGGGGCGCTGTTGGTCGGCTACCTGGGGGCCTGGCCGGTTGCCGGGCATTACCTGCTGCTGGTTGCCGTCGTCGGTATGGTGGTAGCCGAGATATCGCTCAACCACCGCGACAAGATGCGCATGGCGGCCGTCTTGCAGAAGTACGACGCGGCCGTGCGGGGCCCGGAGCGCGACGCCGAAGAGGCTTCCACGTGAATGCGAAACCACCTGGATGCGCGATGTGCTCAAGCCGGTAGGGCAGGCGTCGCAGGCTCGGGGTATAGGGGCGGCCGCCAGGGCGTCCAAAGTTCGCGAACCGCCCCTACGAGAACGGTCCCGGAGCGGGGCGGGGCGGAGAGGGCGTTGTATACGTGTCGGGTGGCCATTGCCCGTCCGCCATAGTGGTAGGCCCGATCCGCTTTCGTAGGGGCACGGCGCGCCGTGCCCTTACTTCTACTGTCGACCTGCAGAGCCCGGCTCACAGCATTCCCATCCGCTTGCGCAGCAGCCATTCGGCTGCAAGTGCGGCCACAAGCGCAGCCAGCAGGTACGGAGTGTCCCAGAGCGGCCTGAGCGGGCCGGGCTCGATGAGGGTCCGGCTCCGGTCGGGAATGGCGGCGGGCAGTTCCCCCAGCTCGGAAGGCCCGAAGTAGCGCCCTCCCGTCACCCGCGCTAGCTTCTGCATGACGGCAAGCGCCATCCGGGGATCGTCGAACTCGGCATCGGGCCGTTTGACTTCGAGCCGTTCCGTGACTTGCAGGCCGTCCGGCGCGCTGTACGTCAACTCGAAGCGCCCGAACCCGTCCGGGTAGTAGATTCCCTCGTAGGTCGCCTCTTCGCCCGGCTTCTGCCGCATCCGGACGGCGCCGGCCGCGCTGCCCTCTCGCACTACGGCCAGTTCGACGACGTCATCCCGAATGGGCCTGAATGCGGCGTCCAGGAGCCGGGCTCGCAGCCTGACCGGTTCGCCCAACTCGTAGACCGACTTGTCGAACTCGATGCGTGCGCGCCTCTGCCGTCCGCCGGGCCTGCCGGCCGCGCAGTAGCGCAGGGCCTGGAGCCAGAACCTTTCGTAGTGTTCGTTCCCCCGGCGCCGCCCCCGCCAGGTCTCGGGGGATCCGCAGTAGAAGACCCGGCCGAGCCCGTAGTTGTGCACTGCCGCCAGCACCGTGCCTCGCGCGGGGCCGTCGGTGCGCTCGCGGGCACCGTGCCAGAGC
>DAOVRD010000177.1 GCA_030628375.1 Planctomycetota bacterium | reverse complement strand
GAAGGGACGACATCTTCACGGACCTTCACGACGACCCCCCCTTCGTGCACCACCTGATGAAAATCGCTACGGAGCTTTACATCCAGGCGGTGAGGATAGTGAAAGAGGCAGCAGGCGAGCCCCTGGCAAGCGGCTACCGTAGGGGACTCTATATGGGTGGCGGCGGCGTCGCGGTCAATGAGGACACCATGATCCTCGTTTCTCCGTCCCACGCGGAAGAGTTCGTGTATCCCTATCTCAGGACAGCGCTGGCATCTTTCGGCGGCGGCCTGGTTCATTTCTGTGGCGACGGGAGTCATTTGCTGGATTCGCTTCTGGATATGCCGGAGGTGAAAGGCATAAACTTCGGCGATCCCCAGCGTTATGTCTACGAGGAAGTGATGCAAAGCGTGCTGCGCAGGGGGAAATTCTACCAGGGCAGTTGGCCGAGGGAAAAAAGCGAAAGCACCCCCAGCTACTTCCGGCGTCTTCTTGAGCCCTTAGGCGGGACCCGCAAAGGGCTGATACCTTACTATGGGCTGAAGCCGGACGAGCAAAAAGCCCCCGAAAAAGTCATGGATATATGGCATACAGCGCAGGATGCCCGCAAACAACAATGAACAGCAAGGGCAGCGCTGCTCCGCTTGCCGATAGCCGGGGCACCAAGTAGACTCTTCCCCGCGAAGAATTATTCCCATGCTCGATCGAAGGGCTGGGAAGCAACGTCTTACGCACAACCCAAATGGCCCGCCACACTGCGTATGTCCACGAGACAACCGCCAAGGAACTGGTGGGCGGACGGGGACTCGAACCCCGAACCTCTTGCTTGTAAGGCAAGCGCTCTGGCCGACTGAGCTATCCGCCCACCGCTGGCCAGCGCTGACGGGCCTGTTCCGCGCCGGTGATACGACCTGGAGTGGCATAATCGGCGGGGGACGGTTCTTCAGCGAACACTGGTTCGACGGCGTGCGCGCCTGGGTGGAGACCCGTGAAGGCGAGGTGCCGCCAGGCAAGGAGCTACCTGGCGATCGGCTCGGTGTGCTGGCGAACAGGCACTAAGTTGCGAAAGACGCGTGCCTTGTTCATTGCGCTTCTGCTCGTGGCGGGCTGTCTGCAGTGACTGCCAGCCCTTCAGAGGCAATGCTCCCAGATGGGGAAACTCGGTCTCTTGCCCTCGGCCGAGGACCTCGCGCGCGTCGTCACGCTGCTCAACAGTCCATGCTGTAATGGACCATGCGGGTGAGTTCCTCGAAGCCCAGTCCCTCGTACATTCGGCGCGCGGCCTCGCTCTTTCCCAAGGTCCAGACCACCACCACGCGGGCGCCCTGTGCCCTCAGGCGTAGGTAGGTTCGCTGAAGCTCCAGTTCGGTGAGATTCTCAGGGAGCGGGAGTTCGGTCAGGGAGGGTAGAACAGACCACGGCGAGTACAGAGGTGTAACATTGTCTCAATCTGCTGCGGGGAACTGAGTTCACGGTACCGGCGGCAACGCGTACGTTGGTTACCAGCCCCGATGAAGCCCGCCGTTGATTCCGCCAGCGGCATCTGACATTTCGTGCACGGAACTCCCGCCCCGAAAAGGCAGCGCAGGCCCTCACATTGTTACCGGTTTGCTGCCGGGACAACCTGAAACGAGCGGATTGGGTACGAATTGGCGGGAAATATCAGGGCATCGTGAAAGGTTGCCACTGGAAGGGATATGTCATATCTCTGCGAAAGGCAGTGACTTACGGAAACACGGCTTTCCGGATTTTGAGACCGACGCGTATGCCTATTCCGCCACTCTGGCACCTGTGCGCGGCACGAAACACCACGGCCAGCTTGCACAGGGCCAATTTACGCAAACTGCGCCAAGAAGTCAAGCCGGCCAACCGCGCGGCGTCCCGGACTTCTCCCCCGCGCGCGGGCCGGCGGGGCCGGGGCTTCGCCCTGCCCTGTGTGATTCCACTGTCGAAGCGACGCCTTCTTCATCAAGGCTGCAAGATGCGTGATAGTAGTTGGCCCCCTCCGCTCGTTCCTTGTTCCCAGCAAACAGGCGCGATACAGTATGCCGACGAACGGAGCAGGCGCAGTCGGCGCCACGTGACTTCATGCAGCGAGGACACAAGATGGCGATCTCCTACGGCGGCGTTGTGGTCTGTGCGTTGGCCCCGGCCGTGCTGGTTACTGTGATGGCCCTTGCCGGGCGTGGCCCGGCTGCAGAGGGGCAGCCGAAGGGCGACCTGCTTGCCGGGGGCTTCCGCTGGAGGGTGAGCCAGCCCCTGGTCGCTCCCCTCGTGCGGCCCGACGACGTGTGCTTCTCGGTCAAGGACCCGTCCGTGGTGTTCTTCGACGGCCGCTGGCACCTGTTCTGCTCGATACGCGGCAAGGAGCGCAGCCACCAGATCGAGTACCTGGCGTTCCAGGACTGGGAACAGACTGACGCCGCGACACGGCACGTGCTGACGTTCCACGACGGCTTCTTCTGCGCACCGCAGGTGTTCTACTTCCAGCCCCACGCCAGGTGGTACCTCATCTGCCAGGCGAGCGACGAGTCATGGAACCCGAACTACCAGCCGGCGTACTCGACGAGCGACGACATCTCTGCCCCGGGTTCCTGGAGCCCGCTCACGCCGCTGGGTGCGCGCCAGGCGGACGGCAAGACGGGCCTGGACTTCTGGATCATCTGCGACGAGGAGAAGGCGCACCTGTTCTTCACAACGCTCGACGGCCGCATGTGGCGCGAAGAGACCCCCCTGGAGGATTTCCCCACGGGCTGGTCGGAGCCGAGGTTGGCAATCAAAGGCGACATATTCGAGGCGAGCCACACCTACCTCTTGAAGGGCGTTGGCAAGTATCTGACCCTTGTGGAAGCTCAGGGCGGCCACGGATGGCGGTACTACAAGGCCTACGTGGCAGACCGGCTGGACGGAGAGTGGCGACCCCTGGCGGCCACAAAGGAGAAGTGCTTCGCGAGCATGGCCAACACTGAGCCCGTTGGGCCCCGATGGACCGACTCCATCAGTCACGGCGAACTCGTCCGAGCCGGCTTCGACCAGAGGCTGGAAGTGGACCCGTCCAATCTACGATTCGTGTTCCAGGGCGTCAGGGACCGGGACCGATCCGGGAAACCATACGGCCAGATCCCCTGGCGCCTTGGAATGCTGGAACCGGCGGTCAAAGACAGCTGATCACCCCCGCGCGCACCTCTTCCTATCCATCCTGAGGAGTTCCTCCGCTGGAGACGTGGGCGCCAAATCCTGGCAGGGGGCCCTGACCCTGTCCCCGGGGGCACGTAACAGGTGCAGTGATTTCGCGCGTTGAGGGGTTGACACGGGAGGGGGGATGTGCTAGTATCCTAGTATTCCTATCGTCATACTAGGAGATATCCCGTGAGGCTCACAACCAAGATGCGGTACGGCACTCGGGCAATGGCCGAACTGGCCATGGTCTATCCGGACAGGGCCCTCTCCGTCAGGGAGCTCGCCAGGCGTCAGTGTCTCTCGCCGAAGTACCTGGAGCACATCATGAGGGCACTGAAGGCGGCCGGCCTTGCGGTGGCCGTGCGCGGCGCCCGGGGCGGCTACAGAGTCGCCAAGCGGCCCGCAGATATCACGCTCAGCCGGATCTTCGAGGTCTTGGAGGGATCCCCTGCTCCGGTTGACTGCATTGAGCATCCCGGCTCGTGTCCGATGGAGCGGCTCTGCCCGACCAGGGACACCTGGCTCGAGATGAAGGAGGCCATTGAGGGGATCCTGAAGCGCACGACTCTTCAGGACCTTGCTGACAGGGAAGAGCGAAAGAGCGGTTCGCTCGCCCTGACGTATAAGATCTGATCGGCGCCCGCAGGACGCAGCGAGGCGGGTCCGAGAGCTGCCGGTTCGAGGGACGGACAATGGCAAGAATCTACGACGATGTGACGCAAACGATCGGGAATACCCCGCTGGTCCGCCTGAAAAGGATTGCCTGGGAAACGGGCGCCGACGTGCTGGCCAAGCTGGAGTCATTCAACCCGCTTTCCAGCGTCAAGGACCGCATCGGCGTCAGCATGATCAATGACGCAGAGCGGCAAGGCCTGATAGGCAAGGACAGCGTCATAGTCGAGCCGACCAGCGGCAACACGGGGATCGCGTTGGCGTTTGTGTGCGCCGCAAGGGGATACAGGCTCATCCTGACCATGCCTGACACAATGAGCATGGAGCGGCGGCACCTCCTTCGCATCTTCGGGGCGGAGCTTGTGCTGACGCCCGGGGACGGGGGAATGATCGGCGCCGTCAAGAGGGCCGAGGAGCTGGTGAGCGAGATACCGAACTCCTACATGCCGCAGCAGTTCAAGAATCCGGCCAACCCCCGGGTACACCGCGAGACGACGGCCGAGGAGATATGGAACGACACCGACGGGGCCGCTGACATAGTCGTTGCCGGCGTCGGAACCGGCGGGACCATAACGGGCGTGGCCGAAGCGATCAAAGAGCGGAAACCCGAGTTCAAGGCGGTTGCGGTGGAGCCGATGGAATCGCCGGTGCTTGCCGGCGGCGAACCAGGTCCGCACAGGATACAGGGCATCGGCGCGGGCTTCCTTCCCGACGTGCTGCGGATGGAACTCGTTGACGAAGTGATCCAGGTCTCCAGCGAAGACGCCGCCAAGATGGCCGGACGGCTTGCCAGGGAGGAGGGCATACTGGCCGGAGTGTCCTCCGGCGCCGCGGTCTGGGCAGCTTTGCTGGTGGCTCGAAGGCCGGAAAGCGAAGGGAAGCTGCTCGTCGCGATCCTTCCGGACACCGGCGAGAGGTATCTCACGACCGGGCTGTTTGAGCGGTGAGCGCCACATGTCGAACACGCAGGCCCTGGCCGAGTATCTCGCCGGCCACCAGAAGGTCAGGTGGGTCAATTTCCCGGGCCTGCCAACGAACCCCTCGCATGAGACCGCCAGGGGCCAGTTCGCCGGTAAGGGCTACGGGGCGCTCCTCACGCTGGGACTGGCCGGCCAGGAAGCGTGCTTCAAGTTCATTGACAACGTTAAACTCGCCTATCACCTTGCGAACCTGGGCGACAGCAAGACGCTCGTGATCCATCCGTATTCCTCGCAATACATCTCTTTCACGGAGGAGAAGCGAGACGAACTGTCGATACCGGCCGAGATGATCCGCGTTTCCGTCGGGATCGAGCACCCCGACGACATCATTGCCGACTTCGAGCAGGCGCTGGACATCCTGTAGGGCCAAACCGGTGGAGGCGCCGGGTGTGCGCCGCCTCCCGCGCGAGGTGGGCACGTCCGATGCGCCTTGCAGCCCCGTTTGGGAAAGCCCATAATGGATTGTGTGGGACAGGAGGCCGGGGGTGAACACGAAGCCGAGGGGCAAGGCAGGGGGCGCAGAGATGCGCCACTGTCCGCCCGAGTCGGGCCGTCCGAGATCTGACGCTCTGGCGCTGCTGGCCTGCCTGGCGGCCCTTGCCGTACTGACGGGCTGCGCGGTGAAGGAGGGCGGCCTGTACGCAGACGAGGGCCAGCCTGGAATCCGGACCGCCCAGTGGCCCCCCATCGGCCGACGCGTCGGGCCTGCCGAAGCTGCCCCCCTGCCTGAGAGCCCTTCTGTGGAGGATTACGTGGCTTATGCCGCGCTCGGCAACCCCGGCCTGCAGGCTGCCTTCAACCGCTGGAAGGCCGCCCTGGAGCGCGTGCCACAGGCGGAAGCGCTGGCGCACCCGCGTTTCACCTATCGCTACTTCATCCGCGAGGTGGAGACACGTGTGGGCCCGCAGGAGCAGGGCTTTGCGCTTGCACAGACCCTCCCCTGGTTCGGGAAGCTGGCGCTGCGAGGCGGTCGGGCCTGGGAGGCCGCCGAGGCCGCTCGGATGCGGTATGAGATGGAGAAACTCCGGCTCTTCTACCAGGTCAAGGACGCCTACTACGAATACTACCACCTGGGACGCGCGATTGCTGTCGTGGGAGAGCAGTTCGCTTTTGTTAAGTACATCGAAGAGGTCCTGAGGGCCCGCTACAGGGCTGCGGCGTCCCAACACGCGGACGTCATACGGGCGCAAGTCGAGCTGGGCAAGCTGGACGACCGCCTTCGAGCCCTGAAGGACTTGCAGCAGCCGGTCGTCGCGCGCTTGAACGCTGCGCTGAATCGTCCCCTCGACGCTCCCCTTCCCTGGCCAACGGAGATCGCTCAAAAGGCGGCCGATGCGACGGACGAGGAGATTCTCGCGTGGCTGCCGGTGACCAGCCCCGAGTTGAGGGAGTTCGAGCACCGTATCGCCAGGGAGGAGTACGGCATTCGCCTGGCCAGGAAGGGCTACTACCCCGACGTCACTGTCGGGCTGGGCTACATTGACACCGGGTCGTCGGTCATGGCCACACGGGACAGCAGCAAAGACCCGGTGGTGGCGACGGTCTCGGTGAACTTGCCTGTCTGGTTCCGGAAGCTTGAGGCCGGCGTGCGGGAGGCCGAGGCCCTGAAAAGGGCCGCCGTTAGCGCACGCAGAGAGCGGGCCAACTCCCTGGGTTCCCGCGTCAAGATGGTGCTCTATAAGTTCCGGGACGCTGAGCGGAAGATCAACCTTTACAGGGATACACTCATACCGAAGGGAAAGCAGTCCCTGAACGCGTCGCAGACTGCTTTCCGCGCGGGGACAGCCAGCTTTCTCGACCTGGTGGACGCCATCCGCATGCTCCTGGAGTTCGAGTTGGCGTACGAGGGTGCCCGGGTTGAGCGCGCCCAGAGGCTGGCGGAGTTGGAGATGCTGGTGGGTAGAGAGGTCTCGTCCGAGGCAGCGGGCACGCAGCCGGAAGGGCCGGCCGCGAAGCCTGAGGAGGGTCCAAGCCACGCCCCTGCCGGGGCGCAGGCCATCCATGGTCAACGTGAGTAGGAGGGACCTCCCATGGCAGGACTCCTGCGTGCGTTGGGGTCGAAACTGAGACCGCTCGTCTTGATCGTGGTGGCAGGGCTGTGCGGCTATGGACTCCACGCCTGGCTGTCGCCGCCCCAAGTGACGCGGGCCCCCGCCGGCGCCGAGGAAGGCCCGGCTGCTGAAGCCGAGGCCCAGCGCTGGACTTGCTCCATGCATCCCAACGTCAATCTACCCGGCCCGGGCCAGTGTCCGATCTGCAGCATGCCGCTGATCCCTGTCCGGTCGGAGCGCGAGTCCGACACCGGAGCCGGGGGGATGCGCCGGTTTACCACGAGCGCCGAAGGCATGGCCCTCATGGACATCCAGACCAGCCCGGTCGAGCGGCGTTTCGTCACGGCTGAAGTGCGGATGGTGGGGAAGGTCGCCTACGACGAGACGCGGGTGGCTTACATCACAGCGTGGGTTCCCGGCCGCCTGGACCGCCTTTTTGTGGACTACACCGGCGTGCGGGTCAACGAAGGGGACCACATGGTATACATCTACAGCCCGGAGCTTATGAGCGCTCAGGAAGAGCTGCTCCAGGCGCTGAAGGCAGTCCGGGAGCTGAGCGGCAGCGACGTGACTATCATCAAGGAGACTGCACGCGCAACCGTGGAGGCGGCGCGCGACAGGCTGCGTCTTTGGGGCTTGAAGCCCGAGCAGATCCGAGAGATCGAAGAGCAAGGGACGCCCACCGACCACGTCACGATCTACGCTCCCATCGGCGGCACGGTGATCCACAAGAACGCTCAGGAGGGCATGTACGTCCAGACGGGGACTCGAATCTACACCATCAGCGACCTCAGTCGGGTTTGGGTGCTGATGGATGCATACGAGTCCGATCTTAAATGGCTGCGCTACGGACAGGAAGTGACCTTCACCACAGAGGCCTACCCGAGCGACGCCTTCGCCGGCCGGATCGCCTTCATTGATCCTGTGGTCAGCCCGAGAACGCGCACCGTGAAGGTCCGCGTGAATGTCCCGAACCCGCAGGTCAAGCTCAAGCCGGAGATGTTCGTGCGGGGCCTGGTGCGCGCCCAGGTTGCCGGGGGCGGTCGGGTCATGGAGCCGGAGTTCGCCGGCAAATGGATATGCCCCATGCATCCTGAGATCGTCAAGGTGGACTTCGGGGCGTGCGATGTCTGCGGCATGGATCTGGTGACCACCGAATCGCTGGGTTACTTGCCCGTTGCCGCCGAGGAGAGGGCCAGGCCCCTCGTCATCCCCGTTTCCGCGGCGCTGGTTACGGGCACTCGCGCCGTCGTCTATGTGCAGGTCCCGGAGGCCGACAAGCCGACCTTCGATGGTCGGGAGGTGGTGCTGGGCCCTCGGGCGGGAGGCTACTACATAGTCCGCCACGGGCTTGCCGAGGGTGAGCTGGTGGTCACACGCGGCAACTTCAAGATTGACAGCGCTCTCCAGATCGAGGCAAAGCCGAGCATGATGGCGCCGGAAGGAGGCGGCGTTGGCGCGGGGCATCATCATGGAGGCGAGATGCCCGTGGCTGCAGAGCCTGGTGCGCCGCTCCATGCGGAGATGTCGCCGGCACCGGCGGGGAGCACGCACGAGCATGAATGACAGCTCGGACACCGCGGCCGCGCTATCAGACAGAATGTCCCTTCTCGATAAGCT
>DAOVRD010000084.1 GCA_030628375.1 Planctomycetota bacterium | reverse complement strand
CGAGCGCCCTCATCGGACACACTGCGTCCGGGCATGGGCTATAATGGCGGAAAATGGGGACTGGCATCCCGGAGGGTGCCTGTATCCCATTTTCCTTGATCGCAGCGAAAAACGGGACAGGCACAGACGACCTGCCAGTCCCTGTTTTTCGCCGCTGTCCCGTTCTCCCATTTGGCCGGTGTCAGCGCCCAGAAATAGCACATACAACTGCACGCTCAGCTTCGCGTTGGGCGCCCTGGCAGGCGCCTCGGCTGCATGGCGCATCGTGGGCAAGGGCTTTTGACAAAACAAAGTTGCCAGATTTGGCACGCTCTTTGACATTCAGTCGGCCTGGATTCTCGCTACGCTCGAACCCGGCCGAAGTCCGCTTCGGTGCCGCCAGCGCCTTAACGCCCGCTGGGGACGGTCGCTGGCCGCGCCTTACGGATATTCGAGGGCGGAGGGTCGGGGGAAGAATCCGGCCCAGAGGGGCGCCGGGCGCTACCCGATAAAGGGTAGGCGGCGAGCTGAGGAGGGGTCCAGTTTGTCGTGCTCATCCTGCATATCCTGTACATCCTGTTAAGGCCGTTGTATTGCCGGCCACAAGCCGCGCGGCCCCGAAGAGGACCTGACAGTGCTGCGGCGGGTCTGCTTGACCAACATCCCGGAGGGCATTGAGCACTGCGCCGCCCACCGCCACCGGATCATCCATCTGATCCGCTACGGGACAATTGAATGACCCTGGGGCTCCCCTTCGTTGACATGCCCCGGCGCGGTGCTTATAATGGATGGTAGGTGGGCCGGGGAACTTCGTCTACGAGCGGGTGCCGCGGTGAATAACGAAGCGGCCGATCTGGCCAAGAAGTTAGCCAGCATTCAGGCTCGGTTACGCAGGGATCTGTTCGAGGTCCTGCGAGGCCACAAGGAGGATCTCGACGGCATCTTCGACCCCTACTCTTTCTCCCCGCTCGTTCACGAACTGCGCGACAAATATCTGACCCGCCTGTACCTTCTTCAGGGAATCATCCAGCAGCTTGCCCATTTCAGCCGCGGCCGCCAGAAGCATGCCACGCGCGTCGTGAGCGTCGTCGCCGAGAATCAGGACAAGCTCGTTGATCTGGTCAACCGCAAGCTGGTCCGCCTGAACGGCTCCAAGGTCCTGGACGTGAAGTTCATTCCGGGAAGCGACCAGGGCGACTGGTCGGCGCTGATCACTTACGAGGCGAACCCCTTCCTGGAAGAGGCCGGCGAGACGGCCGCCTGGATGTGAGAACCCCCGCCGACGGCCCCTTCCCTCGTCCCGACTGACCACTGCTTCGGTCCCTAATGACGCTCTTCTTGCGCGTTCGCATGTGTTTGTGTTAGGTTCTTGACCGCGAACGCCTTTTCCTTTTGCAATGCCAGCAAGCAGACTATGGGAACGACAGCGACCGGCCGTTTTGAGGTACATGTCATCCTGTTCATCCTGTCTATCCCTGTTAATGATTTGTGTACGTGACGCGGAAAGGACCAGTCATGACGGGCCAGCCAGCCATCGGCATTGACCTGGGCGGCACCAAGATACAGGCGGGCGTCGTCACCGCAGACGGCCAGACCCTGGGCCAGGTCAGGCGCCCCACGGACGCGGACAAGGACTGCGAAACGGTCCTCGCCAACATGGTGGACTCCGCACGGAGGGCCGCCAGGGAAGCCGGCTGCGATCTGGAAGACATTGCCGGCATCGGCGTCGGCTCGCCCGCTCCTCTGGACATCTTCCACGGCGTCATCATCAGCCCGGGCAATCTCCCCTCTCTGCACGGGTTCCCCATTGTGTCGCGGCTCTCCGAGGCGCTGGGCAGGCCCGTCGCCCTGAACAACGACGCCAACTGCTTCGGCCTGGCCGAGGCCCGCTTCGGCGCCGGAGCGGGTGCGCAGGTATGCTGCGGGCTGACTCTCGGCACGGGCCTGGGCGGATTCCTCGTGATAGGCGGGGAGCTGTTCAACGGCCCGCGCGGCGCCGCCGCCGAGATATGGTGCTGTCCCTACCAGGGCGACCAGGTCGAGGAGAAGGTGTCCGGACGCGGCGTAGCGCGGAACTACAAGAAGCTGACTGAGCGCGTGGCAACGGCCGAAGAGATCGCATCGCTGGCGCGGTCCGGCGACGGTAACGCCCGCGAAGCCTGGCGCGAGTTCGGCCGCGACCTGGCGGTGCCCGTCGCTTACATGTGCAACATCGCCGATCCCGACGTGCTGGTCCTCGGCGGCTCGATGATCAAAGCCTGGGACCTGTTCCGGGAGGCCATGTTCGAGGAGGCGATGAAGTACGTCAACGCCGTCACGCGCGAGGCGGTGCGCATAGTGCCGGGCAAGCTGGGCGACGCCGCCGGCATGCTGGGGGCTGCTGCTCTGATCCTGGGGAAACGCCTTGGTCTCTGAGCCCGACCCGATGGCAGAGGCAACAACCAATCCCGACCCTCAACGTCTGCTGGTCACCGCTGACCTGCACTTCGGCGCCTATCCCCAGGGGGATGCCTGCGTGCTGGACCTGGCCGATTTCGTGTCCAGCTCGCCGGCGGACGTCCTCATCCTGGCCGGAGACATCGGGGACGGGAACGAAGAGCGCTTCCGCGCGTGCCTGGAACTGTTCAGAAGTTTCGGCGGCCCGAGACTCGTGGTGCCGGGCAACCACGACGTGTGGGCCGGTCCGGGCGGCAGCGAAGAGAAACGCCGCAAGATTCTGCCCGCCGTCGCCTCGGAATGCGGCTTCGCAATGCTGGACAGCGGCCCCGTCACGGCCGGCGGCGTCGGCTTCATCGGCAACATCGGCTGGTACGACTACAGCTTCCGCGACCCGGACCTGAACGTGAAGCTGGAGCAATACGAGCGGAAAGAGCTGCCGGGCGTCTGCGTCTGGAACGACGGGCGTTTCATTGACTGGCCGCACTCGGACGGCGAGTTCACCGAGAAATGCCTGCGCAAGCTGCACCGGGACTACCGCGCGGTCGAGCGGCGTGTGGACGTCGTGGTTGCGGTGCTCCACCACCTGCCGTTCCGGGAGTTGCTCTACGAGGCCGCGGACACAGCGGGCGCGTTCTGCCTGGCGTACATGGGCGCCGAGTGCCTGGGGCAGTTGCTGCTGGACTGCCCCAAAGTGCGCTACGTTTTCTGCGGCCATCGGCACACGGCGGACACGTGCCGCCGCGGCCACATCGAGGCCTTCGTCGTGGGGAGCGAGTATCTCCTCAAGCGCATGATCGAACTGGACCTGGGGACGGGCGAGCACAAGGCATACGTGTTCGAGGTCCCCCGGCAACAGCCCACTTGAGCGAAGCACGTCAACATCCGGAGAGGGACGCGTGGAAACGATACGACTGGGAAGAGGCGAATACCGGGACAGGATCCTCGCCTGCTGGCTGGGCAAGAACATCGGCGGGACGCTGGGCGCGCCGTGGGAAGGACAGAAGCACCCGCATGATCTGACCTTCTACGACCCCGTCCCGTCCGAACCGCTGCCCAACGACGACCTGGACTTCCAGCTCGTCTGGCTCAAGATGCTGGAGTGCGAGGGCGTCTCGCCGCCGCTGCCGGTGTTCGCCGACTACTGGGTGCGCTACCTGTCGGCATATCCGTGGAACGAATACGGCTTCTGCCGTCGCAACCTGGCCCGCGGCCTCATGCCGCCCATCTCGGGGTGCTTCGAGAATTACTTCGTGGACGAGATGGGTTCCCCCATACGGAGCGAGATATGGGCATGCACGTCGCCCGCCGACCCGCAGCTTGCCGCCGCCCGCGCGTGGAAGGACTCGGCCCTGGACCACGCGGGCGGGGAAGGCACGTACGGAGAGATGTTCTGGGCCGCCGTCGAGAGCGCCGCTTTCGTGGTGGATGATCCCTTGACGCTCATCCGCATCGGCCTGGCCATGATCCCGGTCCCGTGCGCCATCTCTCGCTCCGTGCGGGAGGCGGTGTGGTGCCGGCAGAACGGCTTGCGATGGGCCGAGGCCCGCCAGCGCATCGCCGACATCTTCGGACATCGCCAGCCCTGCAACGCCGCGCCCAACCACGCGTTCACCGTCCTGGGCTGGCTCTACGGCGAGGATTTCGGCGACAAGCTCTGCAAGGCCGTCAACTGCGGCTACGACACCGACTGCACGGGCGCCACGCTCGGCTCCCTGCTGGGCATCATCGGCGGCACGGCCGCCATACCGGACAAGTGGCGCGAGCCAGTGGGCGATAAGATCGTCCTCCATAAGTTCACCGGACCGTGCGACCCGCCGGCCGACGTGGCCGAACTGACCGACCGCACCGCGGCAGTTGCCGAACGCGCGGTCGAGGAACTGTCGCCCACAGTGACGTTCGGCGACGGGACGGTTCTGCCGGACAACCTGGTGTCCCTGCTGTTCCGGAGCGAAAAGGCGCGTGCGGCGCTGCGGCAGGATATCCACGCGGCCGTAGCCCTGGACTCCGGACTGGAGATCACGCTTCACTACGGCGGCGAGCCGGTGCTCCACCCCGGCGTGGCCCGGCTCTTCCGGGTCTCGCTCACAAGAGACGGGGAGGCGGCCCGGGAGCCGGTGGAGTTGATTGCGCCTGCGGGTTGGGCCGTCGAGCCCGTCGAATGCGCCGGGTGCCGGCCGGCGTTCGAGGTCACGGCGCCGGACCCCGAGCCGTTGAACGACCTGGAAGTCGTAGTGAGCGGCGGCACACACCGCGCGGCCTTCCGCATCCTCGGCCCCCAGGAAGCGACAGGCTATCCGGCCACCAAAAACCTGCCCCAGTGCCCCACCTGCCAGGGCCTGGAAGGTTACTGCATCTGCACGCGGGAGTGAGGACGATGGACGGCACGTCACTGACGCCTCAAGAATTCGAGCTTCACCTGAACGACCTTCGCGAGAAGCTGGTCGCGTTCCTCGAACGTGGCGAAGGCAAACTGGGCCAGCTCCGCAAGGAAGCCGAACAGGTCCTCACGTTGAGGGACCAGTTCCCGGAGGTCTACGACCGCCACAGCGACGTGGAGGGCCTGGTGGCGGACATGCTCGCCCGCGAAAGGCAACTGCAGGTCACGGGGGACAACGTGGCGCCGGAACCGCCCGGATGTCTGCTGAGCTGGCTACTGCGCCGCGGGGATCACTGACCCTGCGGTCGCCGGGACTGACGGGTGACCCGTACGATCAGGTTGATGGCCTCTTCACGCCGGTCGGCCAACGCCCCGAGCTTCGCCGCGGCACGGGTTTTTTCCAGCTCGGCTATCCCATCGGTCGCCGCCGATGCGGCCGTCAGTCGGGAAGTCAGTGCCGCGCGTTTGGCACGTTCTCCTGCCACTCCCGCCTGCGGGAGAACTTGCTTCTCCTCTGCGCCGAGGGCCCTCCGCGCCCGCACCTGGCTGCCCCTGTACGCATCGTAGTTCTTCAGGGCAAGGCGGAAGAACTCGCCTTCCGCAGCAAGGGTGTTCGCCAGCGCCTGATTCTCCGGCGGCGCCAGGCCGACCAGCCCCGAAAGAAGCGCGTCGTACTGCGACACGGGCACGATGAGGTGCACGTCCACGCCGCCGTCGGCCCCAACTTCCCTGAAGGACAGAGTCGCGGCGACGCCCCTGCTATTGGCCACGGCCACGGCCTGCCGCATCAGGTCGGTCGGGTCCTCTGCCGTCAACGTCAAGACCTGCTGGGCCGGCCCCTGGAGCCGGGCCGACCGCCTGGGCACCATCTGCGTGAACAGGAGCCCCGGTGCTTCCGCATCGGCCCCAATGAACCGCTCCTCACTTTCGCGGAACGCCTGCCAGGACAGGGCCGGCGGCCCCGCCTCCAGTCTCCCTTCGACCCCTTCCCTGGCGGCCTCCTCCGGACGCTTCAACGCAACTCCGGCGACGCGCCGACCAGCAATCGCCGCAGCCGCAGGTGCCTCGACAGCCGTTTCGAGCACGTCGCGTCGGGAAGTCGGTTCGGCCCCGGCCGTCTCGGGGCCCGCTACCCCCCGCAGTGCGAACCCGGGCGACGGCATCGCATGGTCTACAGGGGTCGGCAACAGCGGCTCTTCAAGAAGCACGAGCTCGGGCATCCTGTCCGCCCCCGCTGCCGGCGGAGGCGCCATGGCCACTTGCCGCCCCTCGATGCCCTCCTCGAACAGCCCGCCGCGGTGCACCGTGAAGACCAGGCCCACCACCAGCGCCAGCATGGCGGCCACGGGCAGCAGCCGCCACCATAGCATCACAACGGGCCTCCGCTCGGATGCAGACGCCTCGGCCCGGACCAGTTGAACCACTCGCTCAGCGAAACCCGGCCGGGGCACCCGCGCCGGCAGCTCAGCGACCGTCCGGACCGTCTGCCGCAGCAACTCCAGCTCCCGACGGCAATCGGCGCATTCGTCCAGGTGCGCCTCCACGGCCACCTGCTCGCGCTCGGTCAGCACGCGGTCGAGGTGCTCGGACAACCTCGCACGACACTGTTCGCACTCACGCCCCATGGTCGGTCGCCCGACGGCCATGTCGGTCCCTCTACTCCGTCTGCTCGAAGAAAGGCTCCAACTTCTCCTTCAAGGCACTGCGCGCGCGGTGGAGTCTGCTCTTGACCGTGCCCGCAGGCAGGTCGAGCACCTCTGCCAGTTCCTCGTAAGGGAGACCGTGGATGTCCCGAAGCACCACTATCTCCCGCAACTCATCGTCCAGCGCGGCGATGGCCGACCGCACCGTCTCGATGCGTTCCCCCCGCATTGTGGCCTCGAACGGGTTGTCCCCGCCGGACTCGGGATCGGGACGTTCATCCTCGTCGCCCTCCTCGCCGCCGCCGAGCGTGAAGGTGCGCCTCCTGGCACGCCGACGCCAGAAGCTCCTGACACAGTTGAGCATTATGCCGTAGAGCCAGGTGCTGAACTTTGCCCTTCCCTCGAAGCGGCCGATGCCCCTGTAGGCCCTTACGAAGACCTCCTGGGCAATGTCCTCGGCGTCCTGCTCACTCCCCACGAGGTGGCGGACCAGATTGTACACGTAGTCCTGGTTGCGTTCGACCAGCCGACCGAAGGCTTCGACATCGCCTTCGCGCGTACGGGCTATCAGGTCAGCGTCGCTCGGGAGAGCTTCAGCCATGCGTTTCCCACAATCAATTAGACCGCCCCAGGGCCGTTTTGTTCCACGTCCGGCGGCATGACCGTCAAATATACTGCAACTGACCGGGGAATAAAAGCCCACCCGGGCCGAGCACGAGCAAGGAGGGGAACGCACGGCGTGCAGCGCTCCTCAACGGTCCTCCAGGGCCAGGACGATGCCGCGCGAGCGCCACCGGCCGCCGTCATAGCTGGTCCCACGGAGCGTCTTTGATCGCCTGCCGCATGTCCTGCTGGTACCTCTCGTAGTCCTCGGGCAGGCCGCGGGCCTGCTCCAGGATGGCCTCACGGTAGAGCCGGGCCAGCCGGGGAGCATCCTCAAGGGTCAGGCCGGGGTAGTTGCCCACGTGGTCCCACGGCGAGATGTAGCAATAGGGCATCGAGACGCCCCGCCTCCACAGCTTCCCAAGGCTCTCGAACGCCGGCACCCGGCGCGGCTCCTTCTCATCTTCACTGCAGGCGGGATCGAACTCGCCGTGCCGACCGCACAGATACAACGACGCCAGGTAGAGGGCCGCCTCGCCGTGCGGCTGACCGCACTCCTTCTCGACCAGGCGGAGGAGCCCCCCTTCATCGGGAAAGAACAGGATCGGCAGCTCGCCCGTCTCTTCAAAAACGTTGCGCAGCGCAAGCTGGATCATCGGCGTGTTCGGCCCGTGCAGACTGACCAGCACGAGCTTCTTGAAACCATTGCGGAGGATGGCCTTGACCACCGCAATGACGTGGCCCAGCGTTTCCAGCGGCGTGACCGGAACGCCGCCGGGCCACCGTGCAGTGGCGCCCGGATAGGTGTAATGGATGGGCGGCATGATAACGGCATCCCACTCCTCGGCAAGAATGCGGCAGGCCGCCTCGACCATGAAGGTGTCGCAGGCCATGCCGACCTGAACGCCGTGCATCTCGAAGCACCCGACCGGCAGCACCAGGATGCCGTCCCTGCGCCGGTGGGCCGCCATCTCGGGCGACGTCATCGTATCGGCGTGAACCTTCTTCGAGGCCGCTTCCCCCGCCCTCTCCATTGACTCACCCATTTCGCGCCTCCCTCCTGCAGTGAAGTTACAGGCCGCCCGATGCGACAGCGAACTCCAATTCATAATTATTATCCGCCGTACGGCGGACAAGATTCATAATTGCCGTCACGCCGGTGCGGCGTCGTCGCCGGCCAGCAGGAAGCTCATGACCCCGTGCGCATCGAAATTGATTCGCACAATGCGACGCTTGCCCAGCATGCTCACTTCGACGATCTCGCCGTCGCCGTAGCCGGGGTGGCTGACGCGAACCCCGCACGCCAACTCGCCGTCGCCCTCATCGTCCAGAATCCGCAGCGAGGCGCGCTTGCGTTTCAGGACGCGGTCCATGTCCCTGGCGAAATCCTGCGCCGACCCGGCGGATGCCACGGACTCCTCGTCCCTGACCAGGCACTCCTGGGGCAACTCGTCCAGGAAACGCGACGGCGCGACGGTCTCCTCCCTGCCCCTGACCACCCGCTTGTGGGCGCACGTGATGAACAGGCGATGACGCGCCCGCGTCATGCCCACGTAGAAGAGCCGCCGTTCCTCCTCCAGCGCCGCATCCTCGCTGCCCTGGATCTGTTCCTCCAGGGCGCGGCGGTGCGGCAGTATGTCCTCCTCCAGACCGACCAGGAAGACGGCGTCGAACTCCAACCCCTTGGCCGAGTGGAGCGTCATGAACGGCACGGCGTCGGCCCGGGCGTTCCAGCCGTCCACGTCACTGACCAGCACGGCCTGTTGGAGGAACCCTATCAGGCCGCCTCCCGGCGAGTTCCTGTCGTACTGGCGGGCGTAACCGACGAAGAGGTCCACGATCTCCTGCGCGTCCGCCCTTTCCTCGGCCGGCTGCCGCCCGACGTAGTCCGTCGCGTCGAGCAGCTTGCGGATCAGCTCTGCCACGGTGGCACGCTTCAGCGAGCTGAGCCGCTCGTAGAGCTGCCAGAAGGAAGTGACGGCGTTCTTCGCGCGCGGACCCAGCCAGTCAAGTTCCGCTCCGTCGCGCACGACCTCTATCAGGCACTGCTTGCGCCGTTGCGCCTCGGCCTGCAACTTCGCCACCGTCCTGGCGCCTATGCCGCGCCGGGGAGTGTTGATGATGCGCAGGCAGGACTGGTTGTCCCGGGGATTGACGAGCAACTGGAGGTAGGCGCGCACGTCCTTGATCTCGCGCCGCTCGAAGAAGCCGATGCTGTCCACCACCTGATGCGGCAGCGCCAGTGCGGCGAAGGCGTCCTCCAGCGGGAGCGACTGCTGCTTGGTCCGGTAGAACACGGCGATGTCGGCGGGCCTGAGACCGCCGTCCATCAGCTCGTTCACTTTCTCCGCCACCCACCGCCCCTCGGCAAATGAGTCCGCGAACTCGCCCGCGACGATGCGCTCACCGGCCTCCCGCTCGGTAAGCAGCGTCTTCTCGCGGCGGAAAACGTTGCGCTGGATGCAGGCCGAGGCGGCCCGCAGTATGTTGGCCGAAGAACGGTAGTTGCGCTCCAATGTAACCACGTGGGCACCCGGGAAATCCTCCTCGAACTCCATCAGGTTCTCAAGCCGCGCCCCTCGCCAACTGTAAATCATCTGGTCCGGGTCGCCCACCGCCGTGATGTTGCGGTGCTTGCCCTGGAGGGCGCGCGCGATCAGGTGCTGGGGCAAGTTCGTGTCCTGATACTCGTCAACCAGCACGTGCAGGTAGGCATTCTGATACTCCTGAAGGACCTCGGGGCGGCGCCGGAACACCTCGAGCGTCTTGAGCAGGAGATCGTCGAAATCCAGCGCGTTGTTCGCGGCGAGTGCCTCTTCATACCGGCCGTACACGTCGGCGAAGGTGCGCTCGACTATGCCGATCGCCTGCTCCGCGCAGTCCTGCGGACTGCGGATCCGGTCCTTCCGCACCGCGACGTAAGCCAGGATATCCCGGGGCGCGAACGTGGCGGGGTCCAGTTCCCTGTCCTTCACGATGCGCCGGATGATTCGCACGCTGTCGGCGCGGTCGCAGATCGTGAACGACGGGTCGCGTCCGATGTGGGCGATCTCGGTTCGCAGCAGGCGCGCGCAGAAACTGTGGAAGGTGCTCACGTAGACGTCCTTGCCGACCAGGGCCTCGACGCGCCGCCGCATCTCGTCCGCCGCCTTGTTGGTGAACGTCATCGCGACCACGCGGTCGGGCGGCACGCCCCGGTCCAGCAGGGACGCAATGCGACGGATGATGACGCGCGTCTTGCCCGTGCCGGCGCCGGCGACCACCAGCAGCGGTCCCTCGCCGTAGCAGACGGCTTCCCGCTGCGAGTCGGTCAGGTCGGCCAGTATGTCGCCTGTCCTCTTACGTCGCGGCATGGATCACCCGGAACCGGACGGCCAATCGCAACCAAAGTAGTCATTCTGAGTCCGCCTATCTGTTTCGCGGACGAAGAATCTCGATGTTCGGCGTCCCAAGCGAACAGAGACGACGAGATTCTTCCTCGCCGCTTCGCGCCAAGCTCGTCAGAATGACATCATGACCTTTACTACTCTGCGAGGTAGCTTCCTACGTAGCACGAGCATCCGGCTACTGGACGAAAAGCTTTTCAGCAGAGCAGAACCGAACGGCCAATCGCAACCTGCCCGCAGCCAACGGCTTACGGCAACAGCCCGAGCAGCAGCAAAGCGCTGCGCTGGCTCTCCGCGCGAGGCCACATCATAAGACCGTGCCCTCGCGCTGTCAAAGCCGTGCCCTGGCTCGTGCAGCACAGGCGCCCCTTGGCCTTCGAAGCTTCAGCGAAGTAGGCCCGCCTGTGGTTCTGTCGTGTAGCACAGGCGCCCCCGCCTGTGGGTTCCTCAGCCGAGGGCGGCTGAGCTACATTTCTCAACTGCCTGTCAGCAGCCCCCTGGACATCCTTTGGCCGCGTGGCCGTTGCTCGTGCGCCCGTGACGCCGGTCTGCTGAGTGCGCGAAGTTGGCGGGCCTGCACGGCGGGGCGCTCAGGCTAGACGGGCGGATCAGGGAGCGGCGGGTACGGGGGCACAGTAGGGGCCTTCGGGCAGCACTGCCAGCGTCTGGCCTGCTGCGAGGACGCCGTCCAGCAGCCGCTGGACAACCTGAACGACCCCGCCGCGCTCCGCAACGTGGCCCTGGACGGACAGCAGCCGAAGCTCGGCCTCCGGCAGGCCGTCCGTGACGAAGTGCAGGTTCCCCTCGCCCACCCTCGCCAGCGCCCTGGCGTGCAACTGGAACTGCCACTGGTCCCTGGTGAAAACGCCCGGGCGCCGGATGTCGCGCAGGAAGCCCCGCCACCGGCCCGAGTAAGCCTTCATGAGGGACGCATATTCCGGGCTGCCGATGCCCTCCGAACATGTCCCGAACGAGATGACGACGCCTCCTTCGCGCACGGCCGGCAGGCACGACACCATGGACTTCACGGATTGGTAAAACGTGGCGTCGAGCGGGTGGCCCCCGGCCGACGTCAGCACCACGTCGGCCTCCTTTTCGACCGGGGGACAGGCGCATTCGCGGACGAGGTCGCAGGCCCGTTCGTGGGCGCCTTCCAGATCGCCGGCGAACGCCCGCACCAGTTCGCGCTCGCGGTTCAGGACGACGTTCAGCGAGAAGTCGGGCGGCGCCATGCGCGCGACGGACAGGGCTTCCTCGTGACACGGGTTGCCGACAAGATTGGCGTCGCGGGCGCGCGGATCGCTCAGGAAGGCTTGCCCGTGGAAGCCCCTTATGCTGCGGAGGGAGCAGAGCCCGGGGCAGACGGCCTTCCGCCCGCCGGAGAAGCCGGCCATGACGTGCGGCTCCACCAGGCCGGTCACCAGGCGAAACCCCGCCTCGACGTAGTGCCGGTTCAGCCGGACCCGCGCCCCCGACCGGCTCGTCCCGGGCAGATCAACAAGGCCATCGTCGTCATCCGCCTTGTGGTCCGCTATCCGGTACAGCGCGGCGGCCTCCCCGAACATGGCGGCGCGTTCCGCCGGGGTGGTCGGCCGGTGCATTCCCGTTGCAACAAGGATCAGGATGTCGTCCGGCGCCACGCCCGCGGCTTCCATCTCGCTCAGGAGGGCAGGAAGGAAGCGGGCGTAGGGAATGGGGCGGGTGACGTCCGATACCACGACGACCACGTCCCCCGAGCGGCGCATCCCCAGCGCCTCCCGAAGGGGCGGCGAGCCGATTGGATGCCGGACGGCGTCCAGGATCAGGTCCGGCGCGGGGGCCGTCGGTTCCGGGAAATGCGTCTCATACACCGTCGCGCGGTCCGGAAGCGGCAGCCGGACCTTGCCCCTGCCGTAAGAAAACGCGATTTCCATGCGGGGATTCCTCGAGTCAGAGCAGCGCGCGCGACGGGCCAACGCCTGCCGGCAAAGCCTGCAACATGCTAGCAGGCCGGGCGTGCGGGCACAAAGACCGGCCTGGCAATGCGCCCGGGCCCGACCGCGCAGTTTGAAAGCGACCGGCCAACTCGGTTAGACATAATGCACCGCGTGTGCGGCAAGAGGGTGCGGCTGCGAGGCCCCGCATGAGAAAGCTGTCCGCCAGGACGTGGAAGAGGCTGAAGCTACTGGTCGGGCTTGTGGCGCTGGCCGGTTTTCTTTTCCTTCTGCCCAGCCGGTTCACGGCGCCGGCGCGCGTTCTGTTCAACGAGGCCGTCGGGCCCGTCCAGACGGCCGCCTTCCAGGGGGCGGGCGGGACGATTGCTGCAAGCGGCACGCTGACCGAGATGTTCCTCAAGTCGGACCGCGAGCGGGCGCTGGTCCAGGAAGCGGCCAGACTGCGCAACGAGAACGCCGCACTGGCCGACAAGCTGGCCCGTCAGGAACTGCGCCTGCGCAGCATCGCCAAGCTGGAGGCCAAGGAGTTCCCCGTGCGTGCAGTCAGCGCGCCCCTCAGCTCCTATGACGCGACCGGCGTGCGCCGCAGCATCACGGTGAGGGCGGGAACGACCGACGACGTCGGCACCGGAATGGCCGTCACGGCGAACGGGGCGCTGGTGGGCGTGGTGCTCGAAGCAGGCCCGTTCCAGAGCCAGGTGCGGCTGATCACCGACCCGGCTACGGCGATACCGTGCCGGGTGAGCCGGACGCGCGAGCTGTGCATCCTCGAGGGAACGGGAGGCCCGAAGTGCACCGTGGACTGGATCAGCCGCGACAGCTTCATTCAAGCCGGCGACATCCTGGTCACGACCTCCCTATCGGCCGGTCCGCACGGGCGACTGCGCGTGCCTGAGGGCGTGCCCGCCGCAACGGTCACCGAGGTGCGAGCGGACGGAATGCGGCCGCTGTTCTTCGCAGTGGACGCCGCACCGCGTGTGAACCTGAGCCGGCTGGAAGGGGTGGAAATCCTGGTGCCCGAACAGTGAGGGGGCCGCTTGAATACCCCCCGCGCTGCTGCGATCAAATGAGTAGTAGGGGCGGTTCGCGAACCGCCCGTACACAGAGACAGAGAAAGAGTAAGAGTAAGAGTAAGAGTAAGAGAAAGAGTACGAGTCACGTCAGAAGAAGAGTCAGCGGTTGAAGCGGCCGCAGCAGTGTTTGTACTTCTCCCCGCTCCCCCGATCTGTTTCCGTTGCTCTTACTCTTT
>DAOVRD010000057.1 GCA_030628375.1 Planctomycetota bacterium | reverse complement strand
GACGAACACCACGTCCAGAATCTGAGCCGCGCCGCTGCCGGTGACGGCGATGATGCCTATCCCGCCCTCACCGGGCGGGGTGATGATGCTGGCGCGGACGACGGTTTGATCCATGCCCGCGGTCCTCTTGGCGAGCGCCTTCAGGAGCAGAGCTTGACGCGTCGCCGGCCATTCTATACCATCTGAGTGCCGGCGTCACGCAGCGCTGGCGCAGGAGGGTTAGCCATGCCTATCAGGTTCAGATGCGAGTGCGGCCGGAAGCTGTCGGCTCCTGACGGATCAGGCGGGAAGAAGGCGCGATGCCCCAGTTGTGGCAAGGCAGCCACCATTCCGCCCGCCAGTACGCTGCCGGATAAACCGAGGCCGGAGCCGGCGCCGGAGCCGTAGCAGGTGCAGGCGGCTCTGCGCGGGGAACTGATCGTGCCGGACGGCGCCGCGGGCGGGCAGGATTAGGGCCGTGCCAGGCACGGCGGGCGGCGCGGTACGGCCGGGGAGCCGCAACCGGTGGTTCAGCAAGGGGAGGGATAGATATGAGGTGCGCGGGCAGGGCTCTTGCAGCGGCGGGTATAATCGCGGTTCTTGCTATCTGCGGTGCGGAAGGAGGCAGGGCGAGGATGGAGAACATCAAGCTGCCCGGGGCGAGGCTCAAGGGCGAGATGTCAGTCGAAGAGGCGATCCAGCGTCGCCGGAGCCGGCGCGATTTCGCCGGCGCTCCCTTGACGATGGAGCAGCTCGGCCAGGTGCTGTGGTGCGCTCAGGGCGTCACGGAGCGGGGCGGTTCCAAGCGAGCCGCGCCCTCGGCGGGCGCCACGTATCCCATGGTACTCTTCGCGGCCGTGGGGGAGCAAACAGTGGCCGGGCTGGGGGCGGGCGTCTACCAATACCTCCCCGCGGGCCATGCGCTGAAGAAGGTCCTGGAGGGCGATATCCGGGGGCGGATAGCCAGCGCCGCCTACAGGCAGCACTTCCTGGCGGAGGCGCCGCTGGACATCCTGATGGCGGCGGACCATTCCAGAACCAGCTCCCGTTACCGCGGGCGCGCGCCCCGCTACGTGGCCATGGAAGCGGGCCACATCGGCCAGAACATCTACCTGCAGGCCGAAGCGCTGGGCCTGGGCACCGTGGCCGTGGGGGCCTTCGACGATGGGGCCATGGCGGAGGTCTTCGGACTCCCGCGCGAGCTTGAGCCGCTGTACCTGATGCCCGTGGGGCATGTCCGCTGAAACGGGGATGCCCGGCGGCGGTCCCGGCGAAATCCGCGGAAGGGTGTTGCAACTTCGGAGGCGAGTCCCTAGAATAGGACTACCGGGGGCGGTCCTCGGTAGCTGGACGCTGGAATCCTCGCTGAATTTCCACTTTATCCTGCGGGGATGGTCCCCATTCCGGAGGGCATGAATGGACCGAGGAGACGGGGTTGATGCCGCAAGGTTGTTCGAAGACAGCGGCCTTACGTATGACGATTTCATCATGCTGCCGGGCTATGTAAGCTGTGGGCTGGCCGACATCTCGCTGGAGACGAAGCTGACCCGCGATATCACCGTCAGGCTCCCCGTCGTCAGTTCCCCTATGGACACCGTGACGGAGAGCCGCATGGCCATCTACATGGCGCTGCTCGGCGGGATCGGCGTGATCCACTACAACAACTCCATTCAGGAGCAGCTGGCCGAAGTCAGGAAGACCAAGAGGTTCGAGAACGGGTTCATCATGGACCCCGTAGTGCTCTCGCCCGAGCAGCGCATATCCGACGTGGACACGATCAAGGAGCAGCACGGGTTCAGCGGCATTCCGATCACCGAGAACGGCCAGGTGGGGGGCAAGCTGGTGGGCATAGTGGCCGCCCGCGACGTAGACTTCGAGCCGGACCGCAGCAAGCTGCTGCGGGAGGTAATGACCACGGATCTGGTGACGGCGCCCGTGGGCATCACGCTTGCCGAAGGCAATCGCATTCTGCGCAAGAGCAAGAAGGGCAAACTCCCGATCGTGGACGAAGAAGGCAACCTGGTCTGCCTGATGAGCCGGACCGACCTGCGCAAGAACCAGGACTTCCCGCGCGCCAGCAAGGACGAGGCCAAGCAGTTGCTGGTCGGTGCCGCCGTCGGCACCCACGACGAAGACAGGGAGCGGCTGGGCGCCCTGGTGGAGGCCGGGGCGGACGTCATCGTCCTGGACAGCGCTCAGGGCTATTCTGTCTTTCAAGTCGAGATGATCAAGTGGGCCAAGCAGAGCTACCCGCAACTGCAGATCATCGGCGGCAATGTGGTTACGGCCGCCCAGTGCGAAGGGCTGATCGAGGCCGGCGTTGATGCTCTTCGGGTCGGCATGGGCTCCGGTTCGATATGCATAACGCAGGAGACCGTTGCGGTGGGTCGCTCGCAGGCCAGTGCCGTCCATTACTGCGCACAGTTCTGCAAGGAGCGCGGCGTTCCCGTCATCGCGGACGGCGGCATAAGGTCAATAGGCCACATTGCCAAGGCGCTGGCCGTGGGCGCCTCCAGCGTCATGTTGGGCTACCTCCTGGCCGGCACCGATGAGACGCCCGGCGAGTACTTCTATGAGGGCGGCGTGAGGGTGAAGCGCTACCGTGGCATGGGCTCGCCCGAAGCCATAGCGGAGCGCGGCGCCAAGCGATACATGGAAAGGGATGAGACCATCAAGGTGGCGCAGGGCGTCAGCGGCACGGTGGTGGACAAGGGGTCCGTCGTTGACTACGTTCCCTACCTCATGCAGGGGCTCAGGCACTTCCTGCAGGACGTGGGCTGCCCCTCCGTCCAGGAGCTGCACGACGCCCCGCCGGGCAAGATCAGGTTCGAGAAGCGCACTCCTTCGGCGCGGGTCGAGGGGGACGTTCACAGCCTGCATTCCTTCCAGGAACCGCATCGTTTCGGCAGGCCGGAGGGCTGACCGCCGCCCTGGCGTCGGCGAGCGGGAATACAACGGCCTTAACAGGATGGACAGGATTTACAGGATAGACTGCGCCCGTTCCCTGCGATCCCGGAAAATGGGATACGGGCGAGGGGCACCAGCCTTCCGAAACGCGAAGCCGGACAGGCCGCCGAACTGCAGCCCGTTGCCTGTGTCACCCTCCATTGCTCCGTTGAAAAGCTCTTTGTTCAGTAACGGGATGAAGGTTATGAGGTCATTCTAACGAGCTTGGCGCGAAGCGGCGAGGAAGAATCTCGTCGTTTATGTTCCCTTGGGACGCCGAACGTCGAGATTCTTCGTCCGCCAAGCACATAGGCGGACTCAGAATGACTACCTTGGCGGCGATTCGCCCACCTCCCACGCCGATCCTGGAGCTTTTCAACTGAGCAACCCTCCATCACAACGGGGGCCGGCTTGATTTCCGCCTGCCGGTCACCGTACTCTTGGGGTGCGGGTCGCGTTGGCGTCGGTCCCACGCTTCGCCTCTGCGCGCAAGCTGCCGGGGACCCGGGCCGTTCCCTGTGCGCCGGCGGTCGGCCGGCACAGCCAAGGGGTTCTTCGTTGTTCAGCCGAAGGCTCAATGTCCTGCTCTGCGCTTTCCTGCTGGCGGGGGGCGTGCTGCTGGCCCGGCTGGGGCAGATTCAACTGGGCCGCCACCACCTGTTCAACAGGGAGGAGTACGAGCGCGCCGGCGGCAGCCACCTGGTCGAAACCGTAAGGGGTGGCATCTACACGCGCTGGGGCACGCCGCTCGCCGTTCAGGTTCCCTCCTTTGATCTGGGCGTCTACTACGACAAGCTGGACGAGGGGGACTGGAAGCAGACCCTTGCTGCCCTCTGCGGCACCACGGTCGAGGCGGTCACCGCCGAGGCGGAGGACATAATCGAGCGGGTGGAGCGCATTGAGGCCAGGGTGCAGGCGTTTCACGAGCGCGATGATCTGGTCGTCGCCGAGAGGTTCCAGTACCACAGGGTGGTGGAGAATGTGCCCCCCGAGGTGGCGGCTCTGGTCCGCTCCGAGCCGGACCTGTTCCCCACGGCCCGCATTGGCCGCAGGGGGCATGTCCCGACCGTCCAGGTCCTGGAGCGCAGCCGCCGTCGCTATCCCAACGGCAGCTTGGCGCCCCACGTCGTCGGGCAGATGGTGAAGCTGTCGCGCAAGATGTGGGACGAAAAGGTGGATCAGGGCAGGGCGTGGTGGCTGGGCATGCCGTTCTCGCGCATCGAAGGGCGCTACACGATGGACGAACGCGCCGGCGTCAGCGGAATGGAGAAGGCCCGTGAGGACCTGCTGCGGGGCACGCGCGGCTATGTGCTGAACCGCCTGGCCTTCGGGGTGTTGAAGGTCGAGAAGGTGTCGCTTGAGACCCCGCCCGAGTCGGGTTGTGACGTCTACCTGACGGTCCGCGAGGATTTCCAGCGTGCGGCCAATGCGGCGCTCGCACTGGCCGCGGCGACGGAAGAGCTTGAGTTCAAGAGCGGCGCCCTCGTCATCCTGGACGTGCACAGCGGCGCGGTGCTGGCCGCTGCCACCTACCCGAGTTTCGACCTCGCCGCGTATGACAAGGACGACGCGAAGCCCGCGGCGGACCCTCCCAGCCCCATTTCTTACTTCTTCCGGCCGGTGCAGGCGGCCCTGCCCTCGGGGTCGGTCTACAAGGTCATCACGGCCATCGCGGCGCTGGAGGAGGGGGCCATCACCCCGGCGACGACGTTCACGTGCAGGATGGAGCAGACATTCCGTGCCGGCCGGGCCAGCCGCAAGTTTCACTGCACGAGCGCGCACGGCACGCTGTCGCTCGTGCCGGCCATTGAGAAGTCGTGCAACATCTACTTCTACAACACGGCGCGCGCAGCGGGCGGCGACGCCCTGGCGCGGTGGGGCAGGCGCTTCGGACTCGGCACGCCCACCGGCGTGGACCTGCCCTACGAGCGCTCGGGCAGTCTGCCCGACCCTCGCGGACTGTTCGGCGCGCTCAACCTGTGCATCGGGCAGGGCGAACTCACGTGCACGCCCCTGCAGGTGGCCAACATGATGGCCGCCATCGCCAATGGCGGCAAGCTCTACCGGCCGCACTTCTTCGACCACGCCAAGGACGCGCGGGGCGAGATCGTCCGGTCGTACGAGCCGCAGTTCGAGCAGATCCCCCTCAAGGAAGGCGTCCTGGAGGCGGTGCGGGAAGGGATGCGGCTCGCCGTCGAACGCGGCACGGCGCGGCCCGAGGTGCTGGCGCGGGTTACGACGTTGCGCGACGGACTGGAGCCCTATCGGGCCGCCGGCAAGACGGGCACCGCCGAGATCGCCGGCACGGCCCTGAACCATGCATGGTTCGCCGGCTATGCCCCGTGCGACGACCCGAAGATAGCCTTTGCCGCGGTCAGCGAGCGCACGCCCGGCCACGGCGGCAGCCACGCCGCGCCCATAGTTGCCTTTGCCCTCGAAGACATCTGGGACCAGGTCGAGCACATGCCGTAGGCAAAGGCCGAACGTCGGCCCGCGCAGCGGATGCCGATGCCGTGTTTTCTCGTGTTTGTAGCACAGGCGCCCTCGCCTGTGGTTTTTCCTGGGAAACCGCCGCAGCCGAGGGCGGCTGCGCTACATTACCAGCCGAGCCTCCGCCGCTCCTGCGGGAGCTTTCTCGTATTTATGTAGCACAGGCGCCCCCGCCTGTGGTTTTTCCTGGGAAATCGCCGCAGCCGGGGGCGGCTGCGCTACATTACCAGCCGGGTCCCCGTCGCTCCTGCCGGAGCTTTCTGGTGTTTGTGTAGCACAGGCGCCCCCGCCTGTGGTTTTCCCTGAGGGGCGGCTGAGCCACATTCTTCAACGGGCTGCTGACGTTCAATACGCCGTGATGGTTGCCTTCTCGCGGAATCCCGCGGAATCCAACTTTCCCTCGGCATAGGCGTCCACGTCCGCCTTCGTGACGTGGACCGTGAGGACCGTCCGTTGGGCCGGCCCTGTCGACACTACGATGTTCCGCAGACCCGTCCCGGCTCCAAAGCCACCGCCACCGCCCCCGGGCCCGAAGCCGCCGCCTGCGCCGCCAAAGCCGCCGCCCCCGAACTGGTCGCCGAAAGGGAAATCGATCAAAGGACCGACAACGGCACGCACTGCCGTTGCGCCCCCCAACACGGCAATGGCAACGGACTCGTCGGGCTTCAGCCCCCGGATGTTCGACGCATGTTTGAGCGCCGAAAGGAGCGTCCGTTTGAGCGCTTCGACTTTCTCTGCGTCGTACGTCGGGCCGGCCGAAGCCGAGGGCTTCGGGGGCTCAGGAGGTCCGTAGACCTCGCGTCTTGCGCGTTCCCAGGGGGAATCGGCTTCTTCCTTGTCTTCTTCGTGCTTCCGTGTAGGCGGGGAGACGAGGGGGAACTTGATGCTGGTCACAAACAGCGCCCCGTATCCTTGCAGGTAAACGGGCTGTGGTTCGGTTCCCTCATAGCCCCCATAGAAAACGTCGATGCCGCCTGGCCTCGGGGGCTGCCGATAATCCCTCGGGAGATCCCGTTCGAGCGCCTTGTCGAGGATGCGCGACATGACGGCCAGGTCTGGCACTATCGTCGCAAGCTCCGGCGGCTTCGTTTCGCGCGAGGAGATCACGAGGAGTGGCGCAGTACCTCGTCCCCGTCTGCCCAGGCTCCTCAAGACCGCCACGTATTGCTCATACGCCGCGACCTCAGCCCGCTGTTGCGCCTGTTGCGCTGCGATTGCCAGTGCCCCTGGTACTCCTCGTGGCGCTCCTGCTGGTGGTCCTACGAACGTCTGGAACGATGGCTCAGTGGCTTTCTCCGTTCTGCGCACCGGGGCCGAGCGCCCGCCACCGCCGCCACCTCCCAGCAGCACAAGCACTGCCAGCACAACGCCTGTCTTGATTGCCGATGTCATTCCGACCTCCCTTCGTTGAGCGTCTCGGTGCCCGCGTCCTCCTCCGGTGCGGGCGCCACGGGATAGGTGTAGGCCAACAGCGTGGCCATGTCCTGCCTGGTGCGCAGGAGTTCGCCGCCGGTGAGGGCGGCCAGGGCTATCAGGTCGTCGCGCAGCACGACGTCGTCCGCGACGCGGCGCCTCTCGATCCCCAGAAACGCAGCGGCGATGGCTTCTTGCTCTTCCGCGCGGGCCGCGAGGTACGCCTCGATGAACTGATTCAAGAGCCGGTTCGTTACCGCGTTGGACGCCGCGAACGTCTGAGCCGCCAGTTGCTCCATGTCCGCGCGAAGCTGTGCGTACAGTTCGGCTTCAATCTGTGAGCGCGCGTCGCTCAGGGAAGCCTGCCACTCGGCTCGCAGCGCCTCCACGTCCACGGCGGGGCGAGGACGGAGCCATCCGATCGCGTATCCGAGCGCCATCAGTAGTAGGGCAGCGGCCGCCGCCCGCGCAAACCGTCGCGCCGCCGGTAGACGCTGCCGGGGCATCCGCCACGCGTCCAGGTGACCCATCGCCTCGCGCCACGTGGACACGGCGGCCCGGCATTCCGGACAGTCCGCCAGGTGCCCTTTCAGCTTCGATCGGGCGCGCCCGTGCAGTTCTCCGTAGAGGTAGTCCATCCATTCCTCGGGAGTCGGGTGGCTCATGTTCGCTCCTTTCCATACGATCCGTTCTTCGTCACGGCGTCTCTTCGGCGAGGTCGGCGCCCAACATGCGCGCAAGCCGGTTCAACGCTTCCGCCATTCGCGACTTCACCGTGCCCAGGGGGATCTCCAGCACCTCGGCGATCTGACGGAACTTGAGGCCCTCGTAGTGGCGGAGCACGACGACGGCCCGGTATGTCTCCGGCAGCCGGGACAGCGCGCGTTTCACCCCCTCGGCACGTTCGCGCCGGGCCAGGCGTGCTGGCGGCGAAAGCTCGGTGGACGCCCTCCCGCTGTGCTCGGCCGCGTCCCGTTCTTCTGGGGCGTCCAGGGGCGATTCCGGTCGCCGTTGCATCCTGCGTCGCTCGTCCAGGCAAAGGTTGACGGCTACGCGCCACAGGAACGTGGAGAAACGCGCGTCGTGCCTGTAGGACGCGGCGCGTTCGAGCAAACGCGCGAAGGTCTCCTGCGCCAGGTCCTCGCCCCGGTCCGGATCGCCCGTCATTCGTGTGCATAGTCGCCGGATCGGCTCACGCCACCTCCGCACCAGCAAGCCGAAGGCGCGCCGGTCGCCATCGGCCTGGACGCGCCGCATGGCCTGCTCGTCGCTCAGAGATCCAAGCGGCCTTACGCGCGACGGCAGGGACTTGCGCTGACGGTCGCCTGTTTCCGATTGCTCGGGCAATTCCATGGAATGGTCCACAGGGGTTATCCCGTCCGGCGACATCGGGCCCGCGCCTCTCTCACACTGTTAGACGTTCCGCCCGTCGAGTTGGGTCGGGAGAAATCCTGCTCATGGCGAACTTTCCGCCCGGGAGAGCTTGGCAGGCTGGCTGGGGCCCTCGCCTGTGGTTTTCCCGTACTTGTGTAGCTCAGGCGCGCTCGCCTGAGTTCCGGCCATTCCCATCCGCCGCAGCCGAGGGCGGCTGCGCTACATTACCAGCCGGGCCTCCGCCGCTCCTGCCGGAACTTTCTCGTACTTGTGTAGCACAGGCGCCCCCGCCTGTGGTTTTCCCTCCTGAGAACACGCGGCCAACTCTGGGAAACCGCCGCAGCCGAGGGCGGCTGCGCTACATTACCAGCCGGGCCTCCGTCGCTCCTGCCGCAGCTTTCTCGTATTTATGTAGCACAGGCGCCCCCGCCTGTGTTCCGGCTTCAACGGGCTGCTGACGCTCAATACGCCGTGATGGTTGCCTTCTCGCGGAATCCCGCGGAGTCCAGCTTCCCTTCGGCGTATGCGTCCACGGCCGCCTTCGTGACGTGGATGGTCAGGGCCGTCGGCTGCCTGGCGGCCGTAGTGGTGGAGTAGGCCCTGGCCGTGCCCCAACTGCGCGTGCCGCGTCCCCGGGCGGTGGGCGACTCGACCACTGCGCGAGCTTCGAGCGCCGTGGGCGCGCCCCCTCCGAGCACGGCGACCGCGACCGAATCGTCCGGTTTGAGGGCCCGTATGTTCGTCGCCTGTTTCAGCGCCTGTAGAATCGCCGCCTCGACCCGCTCGACTCTCCTGGGGTCGTACCTGGCCCTGCGCCGCAGGGGGATGTACACCTCGGTTGAGTCCGTCTGTGGCGGACCGCGCATCTCCTGCTTTGTCCTTATCCAGAGCGAGTCGGTGTCGGGTTCGAGTTCCCCCGTCTCGGCCGCGGGGCGGGGCGCCAGGTGGAAGTCAACCCTGAGCAGAAACAGCGCGCCGTAGCCCTCCAGGTAGACGCCCTGCGGCTCGGGCCTTCCGATCAAGCCCGGGTACGTGCCGCCCGCCTGCCACGACTGCTGCGTCTTTGCCAGCTCACGCTGCAGCGCATCTTCGAGGATGCGCGACATGACGCCCAGGTCTTCTGCGGCCGCGGCCGCGTCCCAGAGCCCGGTTTCCGACGAACGGACCAGGAGAGTTCGGACGGGCAGCCGGGCGTGGATCGGCCGCACGCTCGGCTCACGCAGCACGTAAGGCCCATGTGGCCACGACTCGTTGCGCGGGGGCGGTAGTGGCAACCTTGCGGGCCGCCCATGATCGGCCTCCCGCACCTCAACGGACACGTTCTGCGCCGTCGCAAGCCCCATGGCGATGAGACAAAACGTTGCGAACGCAGCGCCTGTTCGGGCAAAGGACTTCATCTGGACCCCCTTTCGCGGGACACCGGAAGCGCTCACCGGGCTGCGGAGCGTTGTTCCACCAGTCGTTCCGAGTCCCACTGCATGTCTTCTGCCTGGAGCTCGACCGAGGTCTGGCCCCGGTAGGTGTTGATGATCGGCACGAACGCCAGGGAGAACGGCTCACCCTTGCGCGCACGGAGTTCTTCTATCCAATCCGCCTTCCTCATGGCGATGACGCGCAGCGTTGTCTGGCTCTGGCGGACCATGAACGTCAGGTGGTTGCCGTTGCTGCCCACAATGCGGGGGTTGCCGACAAGCCGGAGGCCGGAGGCCGCGAACAGCGGCTCCTGATTTCCCTTGCCGAAGGGGGCAAGCAGGTCTATCTCCCGCACCAGGGCGCGGTTGAGTGCGGAGAGTTCGATCTCTCCGTCCAAGTCGAGTTCAGGCACGGGCGGCTCCTGGCCCAGTAACTGGCCCGCATGTTGGTTGACGCGTTCCGTGAACGCCGGCAGGTTCTCCGCGCGCAGCGACAGCCCGGCGGCCCCCTTGTGTCCGCCGTATCTGTCCAGCAGGTCGGCGCACTCCCGCACCACGGCGTAGAGGGGGAAGCCCGGGACGCTCCTGGCGCTGCCCCGGACCGTCTCGCCGTCGCTGGCGAACACGAATGCGGGCCGCCAGTACTTGTCGGCCAGGCGCGAAGCCACCAGCCCTACGATGCCCTGGTGCCAGTCCGGGCTGGCCAGCACGATGCATCCCGCCCGGTCCAACTGGCCGCTCTGCGTCAGCAGTTCCTGCGCCTCCCGGAGCGCGACGTTCTGCGTGTCTATGCGCAGCCGGTTCTGCTGCTCCAGGTGCTCGGCCAGGTCGGCCGCGTGGCCTTCATCGGTGGTCGTCAGCATCTCCACGGCCACCTTCGCATCGCCCATGCGTCCCGCGGCATTGAGGCGAGGCGCCAACCGGAACGCGACGTCATGGGCCGAAATGTCCCCCCCCGCAGGCGACTGACCGCGATCAGTGCCCTGAGCCCCGGCCGAGACGATACGGCCAGGGCCTTCAGACCGTATCGGGTGAGCACTCGGTTCTCGTCCAGCAGCGGCACGACGTCGGCGATCGTGCCGACGGCAACCAGGGACAGGGCCTCCATCAGCAGGTCCTTGAACTGCTCCGAGACCCTCTGCCCCTCGGAAAGCTGCTGTCCGAGCGCCCACATCAGCTTGAACGCGACGCCCACGCCGGCCAGGTTCTCGTAACCGAGGTCGCATTCGGACAGCTTGGGGTTGAGCACGTGCGCCGCGTCGGGTTTCTCCTCGCCCGGCTCGTGGTGGTCGGTGATCACCATCTCCATGCCGAGGCCGCGGGCGAAGGCGGCCTCCTCGACGGCCCGGATGCCGCAGTCCACGGTGACGACGAGGTCCGTCCCGCGGTCGGCCAGTTCCTGGAGGGCTTCGCAGCTCAGGCCGTATCCTTCTTCGACGCGGTGGGGTATGTAGACGTCGGCCGGCGTGCCGAGGTGGTCAAAGCAACGCATCAACAGCGACGCGGCACAGATGCCGTCGGCGTCGTAATCGCCGAAGATGGTGATGTGCTTGCCGGCCCGCGACGCATCCAGCAGGCAGCGCGCGGCCCCGTTCACGGCGGCTTGCCCGCCCGGGTCCGTCAGCTCCTGAAGGGTGGGCTGGAGGAACCGCTGCGCCGCCGACGGGTCCGCCAGGCCCCGGTTGACGAGCATCAGCGCGGTCACTTCCGAGATGCGGAGCGCACCCGCAAGCCGGCTGACTTCCTCTTGCCTCTCGGGCGGTGATATCCACTTCTTTGCCATTGCGCCTACAGTATAAGTGAGAGGCGACGGGTGGCAAGTGACGGGCCGCCGGTGGCCGCAGGGAGGTGGCGGCAGCCGGAGTAGGGGCACGGCGTGCCGTGCCCGCTTGACGGGCCGCCGAGGGCCGGGATCTGCGGCCTGTTACCTGTCGCAGGTCATTGCAGTTCGAGCGGTTGCAGGGAGTCTGCCACCAGGCTCACCGAGCCGAACTGCTCCTTCACGGTGCCGGTGAGGCGGTAGCAGCCCGCGCCCGATATCAGGCGGCCGTAACGGCGGTAGACGTCCGGGAACAGGATCGCCTCCACCACCCCGTGGCGGTCCTCGAGGGTGAGGAACTTCATGTACTCGTGCTTCTTCGTCACCGCGCGCCGCATCGTGACGAGCCAGCCGGCGAAGGCGACGCGCTGTCCGGCGCGCTTCTTCATCTCGAAGCTCGGGGTGCTGCGCATCTTGTGAGGCTGCCCGTCCCACGCATCGAGCGGATGTCCGGAATGGCTGAAGCCGAGCAGGCGCAGTTCCCACAGGATGCGTTCCCGCCGGGGGAACGGAGGCTGGTCCGGCACGGGGACGGGGGGAGCGTCTGCGGCAGCGGCGTGGAAGAGGCCGTTGATTGCGTTGGTAGGGGCACGGCGTCCGGCCTTCGTAGCCGCTTCGGCGGAGTAGGCTGCCGTGCCCTTACGGCTTGCCATCTTCATCATCAGCGTGGGACGGGTCGGTCCGAACGAGTCGAACGCCCCGCAGAGGATCAGGTTCTCCAGTTCCTCACGCGTCAGGCGAACGCGGGCGCAGAAATCTTCCAGCGACTCGAACGGCCGGACCGTGCGCTGCTGAAGTATCCGCTTGATGGTCGCGGCCGTCAGTGACTTGACGAACTCCAGCCCCGGCCGGATGCTTCCTTGCTCCGGCTGGCATTCGATGTCGCTCCGGTTGACGCACGGCGGCAGGATCGGGACGTTGAAGCGGCGCGCTTCCTCCAGATACGTGCGCGCGTCGTAGAAGCCCGCCTTGTTGGCGATGACGCTGGCAAGGAACTCCGCCGGGTAGTGGGCCTTCAGGTAGGATGCCTGGTAGGAGATGTGGCCGTAGGTGCTGGCGTGGGCCTTGCAGTAGGAGTAGGCGGCGAAGCTCTCTATCTGCCGCCAGATGTCTTGGGCGACCGGCCCCGCCACGCCGCGTCCGACGGCGCCCCGGACGAACTTCTCCCGGAGCTGCTGCAGATTCTCGCGCGAGCGGTACTTCGATATGTACTTGCGCAGCTCGTCGCCCTCGGCCAGGCTGAACCCCGCCACGGCCTCGGCCACGCGCAGGATGTCCTCCTGGTAGAGCATGACGCCGTAGGTCTTGGCCAGGGCCCCTTCGAGCAAGGGGGTGGGATAGCGGACCGGCTCTTCGCCGCGCATCCGCCGGATGAAGGCGCGTTTCATGCCGCTGCTGGACGGACCCGGCCGGATCAGCGACAGGCCCTGGATCAGGTCCGTGATGCTTTCGGCCTGGAGCATCTGCAGGAGCTGCCGCATGCCGGGCGACTCGATCTGGAAGCAGCCCATCGTCCGGCCGTTCCGCAGCAGCGTGACGGTGCGCGGGTCGCGGTCGGGCAGTCTCTGAAGGTCAACGTGGATGCCGCGCTGCCCTTCGACGTTCTTTGCCGCCTCGGCCACGATGGACAGCGAGCGCTGCCCCAGCAGGTCTATCTTGACCAGCCCCGTCTTCTGGATGCTGTCCATTTCGTACTGCGTCACCACGATGCCCTTGGTGCTGTTCTCCAATGCCGTGTACCGGGTGAGCGGCCGGTCGCCGATGACGAGCCCGCCCAGGTGGATGCCCAGGTGGCGCACGTAGCCGTCTATCTTGAGCGCGGTCTGGACCACCGTCCGCCACGGCTCTTTGGCGATGGGGAAGTCCGTCATCTCGGGGAACGTCTTCATCGCCTCCCCTATGCTGGACACGCCGTAGTAGGGCAGCTTCTTGCTGTAGGCGTCAATCTCGTCCAGCGGCAGGCCCATCACCCGGGCCACGTCGCGGAAGGCCGACCGCGCCCGCAGCGTCGAGTGGGTCGAGACCATCGCGACCCATCCCTTCGGGTAGCGGTCGTAGACGTAATCAATCACCTCGTCGCGCCGCCGCCAGCAGAAGTCCATGTCAATGTCCGGCACGTCGGTGCGGAACTCGTTCAGGAACCGTTCGAAGTACAGGTCGAACTTCAACGGGTCCACGGCCGAAATGCCCAGGCAGTACGAGACGATGCTGTTGGCGGCCGAGCCGCGCCCCACGTGCGGGATGTCCCGGCGCTCGGCGAACTCCACGATGTCGCGCACCGCCAGAAAGTAGTCGCAGAAGTTCAGCTTCTCGATGACGCCCAGCTCCTTATCGAGCCGCGCCTTCACCTTGCCGTTGACTTCGCCGTAGCGTTTCCTCGCGCTTGCATAAGCCGTCTCCCGCAGGCGGCGGCAGGGATGCTCTATTCCAAGATGCTCGGCCCGGGGGAAGTGCGGAACGTCCGATCTCGGGTCGAGGTCACATGCTTCGGCGATGCGGAGGGTGTTGCGCATGGCCTCCTGGCGCACCGCCGTCGGCAGGCGGGCCGCCACCTGCTCCGCCGACCGGAAGAAGCTCTGCGGGTCGGCCAGCATTTCATTTCTGTCGAGGATGCCGTTCAGGCCCAGGTTCTCGCGGATGGCGCTCAGCACGGCGTGGGTGTGCCTGTCTTCGGGGCGAAGGAAGTTGACGTTGGCTGCCGCCACGGGCGGAATGCCCAGTTGCTCGGCGACACCCCCGACGCTGAGACGGGGGCCACAGGCGGGGGCGCCTGTGCTACACCTGATGTCTTGCCCACGCAGCGCGGGGCAGCGGGTCTCGAACGAGTGGGGCGTGTCCGCCCGGAGTTCGGCATAGAGCCGGCCGTCGGGCACGACGCCCTTCAACCGGCGCAGCAGGGAAGGGGTGGCCGAGAGCACGAACAGCCCCGTCGGGTCGGCCGCGATGCTGGCGGCGATGCCAAACCGGCTGATATCTGCGTTCACCTTGTTCTGGGCCGGTAGCGGCCACACCGTCTTTGTAGGGGCGGTTCGCGAACCGCCCCTACGGTGGCGCGTTCTCGTCTCGGAGGTGAGGAACTCGTCGTAATGCGGCGTGCCGGCCAGTTGCCTTTCGCTCACGATGCGGCACAGGTTCGCATAGCCCTCCCGGTCCGCCGCGAGGCAGACGCATTGCTCGGACCCGTAGACGATCTCCGCGCCGATGATGGGCTTGACGCCCGCCTCGCGTGCCGCCTCGTAGAAGAACATCGCCCCGTAGAGTCCGTTGGTGTCGGTGAGCGCGACGGCGGGCATGTGCATGTCGGCGCCCATGTCGGCTGCGGCTCGCACCAGCTCGTGCACCGTGAACGCCCCCTGCAGGAGGCTGTAATTCGAATGCACGTGGAGATGCACGAAGGCCATCGGCTTGATTCCCCGGGTGTTTAGCGTATACTATACACATATATAATCCCCCTGTCAACGGGAGCAGAATAACCAGGCCCGGTTGCGCGTATTATTGGTGAGGGCGTCCCGGTTGACGCCCGCCCGCGCGCGGGATATCGTGAAGGCCACAACGCTTTTCGTAGGGGCACGGCGTGCCGTGCCCTCGTTCGGAATGAAGGGATTGGGCGCGACCATGATCCATGACCGCGGGGATCGCCATCGGCGTTCCGTCCGTTTGGCCGGCTACGATTACGCGCAGACCGGGGCGTACTTCATCACGGTCTGCACGCACGGTCACAAATGCATCTTCGGTCGCATTGGCAACGGCCAAACGCATCTGAACGGGTTTGGCCGCATCGTCGAGCGAGAATGGCGGCGCGTCGAGCGTCTGCGCGAGAACGTCCGACTGGGAGCGTACGTTGTCATGCCTAACCACTTCCACGGCGTCGTGTTCATACCGGAGAACGGCAAGGGCACGGCCCGCCGTGCCCCTACGCCGGAAGGATTCGG
>DAOVRD010000106.1 GCA_030628375.1 Planctomycetota bacterium | reverse complement strand
TACGGGGAGGACGGTGCGGTGTGGGGCGGCGAATTCCTCATCGCCGACCGACGCGACTACGAGCGCCAGTTTCACCTCGAATACGTCCCGATGCCCGGGGGCGAACAGGCCGTATTCGAGGTGAAACCGGCGCTCGTAGTCGCGTCGGTCGGCGATGAGGAATTCGCCGCCCCACACCGCACCGTCCTCCCCGTAGCCCGAGCCGTCCCATGCCACTCCGATGGCGGGTCCGTGACGGCCGTTCTCCGCCAGGCATGAGACGACGTGCGCGTGGTGGTGCTGCACCTGCATGAGGCGCAGGCTACGGCTGCGGCAGAGCTGCCGGGCGAACTCCGTGGTCGGGTAGTCCGGGTGCATGTCGCAGACGACGACCTCCGGTTCGAGCCGCAGCAGGCGCGGGAAGTCCTCGAAGGCGCGGGCGAAATGCTCGGCGTTGTCGGCGTCCGAGACGTCGCCGATGTGCTGGGACAGGAAGACGCGCCGGCCGCTGGTCAGCGCGAACGTGTTCTTGAGCATGCCGCCCGTCGCCAGGATCGCAGGCCCCTCCTCCTCCAGCAGGATGGGCTCAGGCACGTAACCCCGCGAGCGACGCATGGGGAGGACCCTCTGGCCGAGCGTGGCGACGACCGAGTCGTCGCACCGGTTGGTTATGCGACGGTTGTGCGTCAGGATGCCGTCCACCAGGTCGCTCAGTTCGCTCAACACGTGTTCGTGCGCGATGGCGATGGGCTCTTCGGAGCGGTTGCAACTCGTCATCACGAGCCCGGGCGGCATATGTCCCTCCAGCAGCATGACGTGGAGCGGGGTGTAGGGCAGCATGACGCCCAGGTCCGCAAGGCCCGGCGCGACGGCGTCCGCAATGAAGCAGTCGGCCCGCTTCTTCAGCAGCACGATGGGGGCCTGCGGGGATGTGAGAAGCCGCTTCTCGAACTCGGACACGATGCAGATGCGCTCGCAGGTCGCCAGGTCGGGCACCATGATGGCGAACGGCTTGGCCGGCCGCTGTTTCCGCTCCCTGATCAGGCTCACCACGTCCTGCCGCGTCGCGTCGCACGCCAGGTGGAAGCCGCCGATCCCCTTGATGGCCATGAGTCGTCCGTCCTTGAGCATTCGCCGGGTCGTCTCCAGGGGATCGTCCAGTTCCTCGCCCTGCGGGGTGAGGAACGTGAGGGACGGGCCGCACTCGGCGCAGGACAGGGTCTGCGCGTGCAGGCGCCGGTCGGCGGGGTCCGAGTACTCCCTCGCGCAAGCGGGGCAGGGGGGGAATTCGTTCATCGCGTTGGTCGCGCGGTCGAAAGGCACCCCGAGGGCGATGCTGAACCGCGGACCGCACGCCGTGCAGGTGTTGAACGGGTATGCGTGACGGCGGCAGCCGGCAGCGCCCAGTTCCGCTCTGCATTCGTCGCAGGTGGCCAGGTCCGGGGGGATGGGCAGCAGGCTGCGTCCGTCGGCGGCGCTTCGCTCGATCGTGAAGCCGTGCTCGCCGCGCGGCTCGATCTCCTCGACGATCAGTTCGTCCACTCGCGCGCGGGCGGGCGCAATCTCTCGGAAGTCGCGCACGATCTCCCGGAGGACGTCCTCGCTGGCCTCCACCTCGAGCACCGCCCCTTCGGGCGTGTTCCTGATGCTGCCAGCGCAGCCCCGGTCCGTGAGGGCGCGGTAGAACGTGGGTCGGAACCCCACGCCCTGCACGCGCCCGCGCGCCGTGAGCCGATACCTTTTGAGTGCTGTCGCGGTCTGTTTTGCCTTGCTCATGGCGGATAGTAGGGGCACGAGCCGCCCCTACGGTCATGAGGAGGGGATCATGTCCTGACGAAAGTCGCAGAGGCGGTTGACGGGACAGTTGTGGCAGTCCGGTTTCCTGGCAGTGCATATCCGCCGCCCGTGTGTTCCCAGCAGTTGCGTGGACCGGGTCCAGCGCTCCCGGGGGATCACGGCGCACAACTGGCCCTCGACCTTGTCGGGATACCTGCCGGCGGCCAGCCCTATCCTGTTGGCCACGCGGTGCACGTGGGTGTCAACGGCGATGGCCTGCTGTCCGAACGCGTTGCCCAGCACAATGTTGGCGGTCTTCCTGCCCACGCCGCCTATCTTCGTGAGCTTGTCCAGGTCGGCCGGCACCTCGCCGCCGTGCTGCTGGACGATCGTGCGGCAGCACCCCCGGATGCTCCTGGCTTTCTGACGGAAGAATCCGGTGGGGCGGATGATGTCCTCGATGGTGGACTGTCCGGCCGCCGCGAGCGCCGCTGCGGTCGGGTAACGCTTGAAGAGCACCGGCGCGATCTCATTGACCTTCTCGTCGGTGCACTGGGCGGCCAGGATGGTCACGACCAGCAGTTGCAGCGGACTCTCGAAGTTCAGGTATATGCGGGCGTCCGGATGGGTCCGCTCCAGCACGTCGAGGACTCGGCGCGCCTTCTTCGGCGTAGTCGCCGGCTTCACACTTTTCCTCTTTGCCGCCATTGTGCCGTTCGCGCCCCTCTGTCAGCCACCCGGACTGGCTTCCACGACGAATATGGCCATGCTTGCCAGCAGGTTTGCAAACAGGCCGGGCAAGCGGCCGTAATCGGCCGTGAGGAATATCCTGTCAACGATTCTCAGCTTCAGTTCGCGGCACAGACCGAGGAAGTCCTTGATGGTGAGCGGGCGGATGTTGGGCGTCTCGTGCCATCTATAGGGCAGCACTTTCGTTACGGGCATTCTGCCGCCCAGCAACAGCCGGAGGCGGACCTGCCACTGACCGAAGTTGGGGAAGCTGATGATGGCGCGGCGTCCCACCCGGAGCATCTCCTGCACCACGCGGCAGGGCTCCAGGGTCTGCTGGAGCGTCTGGCTCAGGACGACGCAGTCGAACCGGCCGTCCTCGAACATCGCCATGCCCTCGAGCATGTCGCCGTGGTAAACCGGAACGCCCCGGGCGATGCATTTCCGCACCTGCTCCAGGTCCACGTCAATGCCGCATCCTTCGACTTCGTTCTGGCTGATGAGCTGTTCGAGAAGCGCGCCGTCCCCGCAGCCCAGGTCGAGCACGTGAGCGCCCCGTTCGACGTACTCCTCGATCATCCGGTAGTCTAAGCGCACAGCCATGGCAGCGCCGCAGTCGCGCCCGTCTATTCGAGCGCCTGCTTCAGGTCCTCGATGAGTTCGTCCAGGTCTTCCAGTCCGGCCGACAGTCGCACGGTGTTCGGCTTGACGCCGAAGGTGGTCCGCCTTTCCGGTGGCAGGTAGAGCATGGTAGTGAGGACCGGCAGGCAGACCAGCGTCTCGGGGGCCCCCAGGCTCACGGCGTGGTAGATCACCTCCAGCTTCTCTACGAAGCGCTTGGCGTCCTCCTGCGTCTCTCCCACGTCGAACGCCAGCACCCCTCCGAAGCCGTTCTTCATCTGCCGCCTGGCGATCTCGTGGCCCGGGTCGGAGGGCAGCCCGGGGTAGCAGACCCTGGGCACTTTCGGACGGGTGGCCAGGAACTCGGCGATGCCCTGGGCGTTCTCCGCCATCTTCGCCGCACGAAGGTTCAGCGTCTTCAGGCCCTTTTCCAGGCGGGAGGCCGGGAACGGGTCCAGCGTCGTCCCGATAGCCTGCCTGGTGAACCAGAGTTCGTCGTAATACTCTTTGGTCGGACAGGCTATCGCGCCGGCCATCAGATCGTTGTGCCCGCCCAGACCCTTGGTGGCGCTGTGGACGACGAGGTCCGCCCCGAACTCCAGAGGCAACTGATGGTAGGGAGTCGCAAAGGTGTTGTCCACGACGAGCATGGCGCCGACCCGGTCGGCCTGCTCGCGCAGCATCGTCATGTCAACCGTCTTGACCAGCGGGTTGGTGGGCGTTTCGCAGAAAATCATCCGCGTGTTGTCCTTGACGTTGTCAGCCACCTTCTGCTGCTCGGCCGCGTCCAGCCAGACGACCTCGACGCCGAACTTCTCCAGAATGAGCGCCACCTTGTAGTTGGCGCCATAGATGTCGTGGAAGGTCAGTAGCTGGTCGCCTCCCTTCAGGTAGGTCAGGAACACCATCGTTATGGCGGCCATGCCGCTGGTGCAGATAACGCAGTCCACGGCGCCTTCCAGGGCGGCAATCTGCTTCTCGACGACGCGGCACGTCGGGTTGTCGTCGCGATGATACGTGTAGCCGTCTATCTCGCCGTCCGTTATCTTGCGGAGCACCTCGAACGAGAGGTACTCGTAGTTGACGGCGGAGACGATGGGCGTGACCATCGGCCTGTTGCCATACGGAGTGAGCGGGTCTGTTTCGTTCATGTCTTCCCTTCCGCAGTTGGAGGGCTGTGTTCGGTCTTGGCCGCCACTGCTTTCTGGGGTGCCCTGCTCCGGCTTGAGCCACGCCGCCGCACGGCTGCCTGTGTGTTGCGCAAGAACTCCCGCAGCGTATCCCTGAGCTGGTCGTCGTCCAGCAGGAACGCATCGTGTCCGTATTCGGACCCCAGCTCGCAGAACGTCGTCACGACCCGGTTGGCCTGAAGCGCCCGGACGATCTCCTTGGACTGATAGGTGGGGAAGAGCCAGTCGCCACTGTGGGAGATCACCAGGAACCGGCCCCGCACGCTGCGGAAAGCGTCAATGAGCGACCCGTGGTCGGCCACCAGGTCGAAGTAGTCCATCGCCTTGGTGATGTAGAGGTACGAGTTCGCGTCGAAGCGCTCCACGAAACTGCCGCCCTTGTAGCGCAGATAGCTCTCCACCTGGAAGTCGGCAGGTCCAAAATCGTATCCCACCTCGTCGCGGTCCTGCAGGCCCCGCCCGAACTTCTCGCGCATGCTGTGCTCGCTCAGATACGTGACGTGGCCGATCATCCTGGCAACGGCCAGACCCCTTGTCGGAGCCGTGCCGTCGTAGTAATCCCCGTTGTGCCAGTTCGGGTCGCCGTAGACGGCCTGCCGACCCACCTCATGGAACGCGATGCCCTGAGCGTTCAGTCGGCTGGTGGAGGCGATCGGGACGGCCGACTCGACCGTCTCGGGGTAGTCTATGGCCCACTGCAGCACCTGCATACCCCCCATCGAGCCGCCGATGACGCTCAGCAGCTTCTTCAGGCCGAGGCGCTCGCTGACCAGCGCGTGTTGAACCTTCACCATGTCGCTGACGGTCACCATCGGGAAGTCGAGCCCGTAGGGCTTGCCCGTTCTTGGGTTTATCGAGCCGGGACCGGTGCTGCCCTTGCATCCGCCGATGCAGTTTGGGCAGATGACGAAGTAACGGTCGGTGTCAATGCCGTTGCCGGGGCCGACCATCACGTCCCACCAGCCGGCCTTCCGGTCGTCCGCCGAATGCCGGCCGGCCACGTGCGCGTCGCCGCTCAAGGCGTGGCAGATCAGGATCGCGTTGTCGCGTTCGGGACTGAGTTGGCCGTAGGTCTCGTAGGCCACGTCAATGGGACCCAGCCTGACGCCGCTTCGCAGCGCCAGTTCGTTCGGCGGGTCGGCGAAGCGCCAGTGCCTGGTCTGGACGATACCGACAGATCTATGCTCGGCCATGCTTTGCGTAACCCCCGGCGTAATCCCTCTCCGCTCCCGGACGCGCTCTCGACGTGCGGCGAGGGGTCAATCAGACCATCCTACTCCCCGGCGGCCGAAATCTCAAGCCTTGGCCAGTGCGCGGCTCAGGTCCTCCACGATGTCCTGAGGGTCTTCGATGCCCACCGAGAGCCGGACGAAGTCCGGCGTTGCGCCCGCCTGGACCTGTTCCTCCTCCGAGAGCTGCTGGTGCGTTGTGCTGGCGGGGTGGATGGCCAGCGTGCGCGCGTCGCCGATGTTGGCCAGATGATAGATCAGCTCCAGACTGTTGATGAAGCGTTTGCCGGCCTCCAGACCGCCCTCCACGCCGAACCCGACTATCGCGCCGAATCCTCTGCTCAGATACTTCTTCGCCAGCCCGTGCGTGGGGTGATCGGGCAGTCCGGGGTAGCTCACCCACGTGACCTTCGGGTGTTCGCCGAGGAACTCGACCACGGCGGCGGCATTCTCGCAGTGCCGCTTCATCCGCAGCGGCAGCGTTTCGATCCCCTGAAGGATCAGAAAGGCGTTCATGGGACTCATGCAGGCCCCCAGGTCGCGCAGTATCTGCACGCGGGCCTTGATGATGTAGGCCTGCGGTCCGAACTGCTCCACGTACTTGATGCCGTGGTAGCTGGGGTCGGGCTCGACCATCTCCGCGAACCGGTCGCTCGCCGCCCAGTCGAACCGGCCCCCGTCAACCAGGACGCCGCCGATGCTGTTGCCGTGTCCGCCCAGATACTTGGTCAGAGAGTGGACCACGATGTCGGCGCCGTGTTCGATCGGACGGCACAGCCAGGGCGAGGCCGTCGTGTTGTCCACCATCACGGGAATGCCGTGGGAGTGGGCCATTTCGGCCAGCGCCTCGAAGTCCGGCACGGTCAGCCGGGGGTTGCCGATGGTCTCGAAATAGAGCAGCCTGGTTCGGTCCGTAATGGCGTCCTCGAACCGGGCGGGGTCGTCGCTGTCCGTGAAGGTCACCTCGATGCCCAGCTTCCTGGGGAAGGTCTGGCTGAACAGGGTATATGTGCCGCCGTAAAGGCCGCTGGAGGAAACGATGTGCTCGCCGTTGCGAAGCAGCGTCAGGCAGCCCGCCGTGGTGGCTGCCATGCCGCTGGAGAAAGCCAGCCCCCCGACGCCGCCTTCGAGCATTGCCACGCGCTTCTCCAGCACCTCCGTCGTCGGGTTCATGATGCGCGTGTAGATGTAGCCCGGCTCTTCCAGGGCGAACAGGCGGGCCGCGTGGTCCGTGTCCTCGAAAAGATAGGACGTCGTCTGGTGGATGGGCACGACGGCGGAATGCGTGTCCGTGTCCGGCCTGTAGCCGCCGTGCACGGCGATCGTGTCGAAACGCAAGTCCTGTTCTTCGGTCATCGGCTTCCGGCCTCCCTCTGAGGGGTGGTGCAGGCTGCTCGCGCCGGCAGCCCGGGAGCGAGAAGGGCGAGCCCCAAGGATCCCGCCCTCCAGCCCGGGCGCTCGTTGATTATACCGGAGCTGCCCGCAGAACAGGAAAGATAACTAAAAAGGTGGGTTTTGTCCAGTTCCTCAGGCCCGCAGCCCAGGGTCGTTCAATTGTCGGGGGGTCTCTCCGATGACCAGAAAATGGGGACTGGCAATCCCCGAGCTTGTCCGCCTCGGGCGGGCTGCGTGAGGGGTGCCTGTATCCCATTTTCCGGCATCGCAGCGAAAAACGGGACAGGCACAGAACGACGTGCCAGTCCCTGTTTTTCGCGGGCAGGCGGCGAGGTGAGGAGCGGCCCAGTTTGTCGTGCTCATCCTGCTCATCCTGTGCATCCTGTTAAAGTGCTTGTATTGCCGCCCACCGCCACCAGGTCATCCATCTGGTCCGCTACGGGACAATCGAATGGCCCTGGCCCGCAGGCCGGCAGCGGCTTCTCGTTTTGGCTGAGTGCGGGCAAGCTGGTAGAATGCAAGTCCCGGGGCGCCATGGACGTGAAGCGCCGCGGGCGAGTTCGGGCGGCGAAAAGCATGAGGAACATCGAGGAATACCTGCGGCCGGATGTGATCCAGGAAGTGGCTCGCCTGGACCTCAAGGCCCGCTTTATCATCGAAGGTTTCATCTCCGGCCTGCACGACAGTCCCTACTACGGCTTCTCCAGCGAGTTCAGCGAGCACCGCAAGTACTCCGCCGGCGACGACCCGAAGCACATAGACTGGAAGGTCTTTGCGCGCACGGACAAGTTCTACATCAAGCGTTTCGAAGCCGAAACCAACCTCGACTGTCACATCCTGCTCGACGTCAGCGAGTCCATGGCCTACAGCTACGGCGGCGTGATCGGCAAGCTCGAATATGCCATCTACATGGCAGCGGCGCTCGGCTACATGATGGTCAACCAGCAGGACAACGTGGGCCTCATCACGTTTGACGAGGAGCTGACGAACGTCGTGCCGTCGCGCAGCAAGCGGGCCCACCTGATAGCGATCCTGGGCGTGCTGGCTTCGGCGATGCAGCACCGGTCGTCCCGGCTCGCGCATTGTCTCCATCGTGCCGCTGACCTGCTGCGCAAACGCGGCCTGGTCGTCCTGTTCAGCGACTTGATCCCGTCGGAGGTCGAGGACCAGCAGCAGGTGATGGACGGACTTCGACACGTCCGGCATCGCGGCCACGACGTGATCTGCTTCCAGCTTCTGGACCACGCAGAGCTGGCGTTCCCGTTCGAAGGGCCGGTGCGTTTTGTTGACGTGGAGGGCTCGCGGGCGATCCGGGCGGACTCGGAGGAAGTGGCCGAGGCCTACCGGGAGGAGATTCGGGACTTCATCGAGCGCTATCGCGATGCCTGTCGCGACGCCGAGATAGACTTCGTGCAGGTGGACACCGCCGATTCGTTCGACCGCGTGCTTCTGTCCTTCCTCAGAAAACGGCAAAGGAAGTTCTGACCGCGTCGTCCGCATCCGTCTCACTCGTGCTTCCACGCGGAGGTCCCGAGCCGGCGGCGGAGGCGGCTGAGAGCGAGGGCGGGAAGGAGAGGTCGGGCATGTGGCCGGTCACTTTCACTCACGCCTGGGCGTTGTGGCTGGGCACCGCCGCGGTGCTGCCGCTCATCATCCACTTCTTCTCGCGGCAGAGGCCGAGGGTCGTCCGCTTTCCCGGCGTGCAGTTCATCCAGAAGAGCCGGCGCAGGAGTTTCCGCCGGACCCGGTTCAAGCACCTGCTCCTTCTGCTGCTGCGCATGTCGCTGATTGTCCTTTTTGCGTTCCTCATAGCCCGGCCGGTGCTCCGCAGGGGGGATGCCGCGGCCGAGGCCGGGGCCGAGGGCACTCCCGCCGCCGTCTTGATTCTGGACGACTCACTGAGCATGACCTTCCGGGCCGGCGGTCTGACGCCGTTCGACACCGCGCGCAACCGGGCCCTGGAACTCCTCGCCCAGATGCCGGCCGGGGTGGCGGCCGGCGCCATGAGCACTTCGCATCCACGCGGGAAGCTGATGCAGGACCTGGACGCATTGGCCGGTCGCATAACGGGAATGCGGCCTACAACGGGATCGAATTCCTGCTGGATGGCACTGGAGGCCGCTGCGGACATGCTGGCCCAGAAGGGCGCCTCCCGGCGGGACGTGTTCCTGTTCACGGACATGACGCGGTCGGCGTGGCTGGGCTCCGAGTATCGGCACGTGGAGATGGGGCCGGGCGTTCGCGTGCACGTTGTGGACTGTTCGACGGGGGGCGTCAACGGCGCCGTGTGCCAGCTTCTGTACGAGGGGGAGCCGGCCGTCGTAGGGGCGGCGCTGGGCCTGAAGGCGCAGGTTGTGGCGTCGGGCGGGCCGATGACGAGAACGGTGCAGTTCGAGTTCGATGGGCGGGTGATGGACCGTCGCGGAGTGGATCTGGAGGCGGGCAGCCGGGAAACGCTCAGCTTCTCAGCCGTTCTCTCCGGGAGCGGCCACCACTGGGGACGGGTCTCGTTCCTGAATCCCGACGGACTCGCGCATGACGACAGCCGGACCTTCACCCTGGATGTCAGCCCGGAGGTGTCTGTTCTCTGTGTTGAGGACCAGCCGGAGCTGGGGCTCGAATCGGTCTCGTATTTCCTCAGGCTGGCCCTCAATCCGTGGGGAGAGGGCGGGCGCGGCGTGTTCCGCATCGAGCGGGCGGGGCCTGCGAAACTTGACGAGCTTTCTCTGGGTCCGTTCGACGTCGTCGTGTTGGCCGGGGCCGGACGGATGAGTGAGACGGGGTGGCGTCGCCTGGCTGCGTATGTCTCGGGCGGGGGCGGACTCCTGGTTTTCCTGGGCCCTGAGACCGGCGATGCGTATCGGGGTGACGGGGCCCTGGGCCTGCTGCCGGCGCAGGTGGGGCCCGTGGTCGTCGCGGCGGCGGGTTCGCCCTTCGGGCTTCGCATCATTAAGGCAGACCATCCCTTTGTGGCGGGCCTGACGGCCTCCGAGGCCGGGCTGGCCGGGATCCGATACCGCCAGTGCCGGCAGCTTCGACCCGGGGAAGACGGCGTAGAACTGATGAGCTTCGGACCGGACTACCCGGCGCTGGTGGTGGGCGGGGCGGGGGACAGGGTGGCGGTGTTCGCCGGCACGGCGGACGAGAGATGGGGCAACTTCCCCAGCACGCCCGCTTTTGTCCCGTTCTGCCACGAGATGGTGATGTACCTGGCCGGCCGGACCGCCGCCGGCATCAGGAGCTTCCCCGTGGCGGCGCAGGTGCCGATCATGTTCGAGACGTCACGCTGGCCGACGGTGGTTTACGTCACCTCTCCCGGCGCAAAGCAGCGGGAACGGCTGCTTCCCGGCACTACGCCGGGCAGGCAGACCTACTGGAAGACGGACTCGCCGGGCTACTACCGGGTGGACTTCGAGCGGCGTGACGCGCAGTGGCAGGGCGGGTTCGCCGTGAACACAGTGGCCATCGAGAGCTTCCTGGAGCCCGTCGCATTCGAGCAGGTGCGGGACCGCATCGGGGCCGGCCAGGTCACGCTGGTCAACGAAGCTTCCTTTGCCGAGGGGGAGATGGGCGGCGGGGGAGGGCCGGGCGAGCTGACGCCCTATCTGGCCCTGGTGGCCCTGGGCCTTCTGCTTGCCGAGTGTTTCCTGGCCAACCGGTTCTACAAGCCGGCCGCGGCCCCCTCGCAGGCGCCCGAATGAGCCGGGTGGCTTGCGGGCGAGAGCTTCGGCATTGCCTGGGGCGCCCTCACCCGAAACGCGATGCCGCCCAGTTCATCGCCTCGTGCAGCCACGAACCCCGCATCGTTATGGCATCGGAGGGGCAGACCTCGTCGCAGCAGTAACAGGCGATGCACTTGCGCGGGTCAACGCGGTAGCTGCCGGACGCCTCGTCCTGCCAGATGGCATGGCTCGGACAGTTCCGTGCGCACTCGCCGCAGCGGGTGCATCTCTGTCCGTCAATGGCCGCGTGGCGCGTAACGGTCAGGCCGAAGGCGCTGCGGAACAGCCAGCGCGGCACAAGGCGAAGCGCCAGGCTTTGGGTGTAGGTGGAGGGCTTGGCGAACTTCTCCGGCGCGAAGGCCGCCGCCCCTTCTCCCCGCACCTCCATCAGGCGCGGCTCCGCGATCCCCAGCCCCCGTTCGTGGCACTCCGCCAGCAGGGGGATCCTGAGGGGACTGAAGCCCATCACCTGCGCGCAGAAGCTGTCCAGGGCGACCGCATCGCAACTGGCGGCGATCAGTCCGACGCGCCGCGGCCTCCCGTTGTTGGGTCCGCGTCCTTCCATGCCCACTACGCCGTCTGTGAAGGCCGCACCCGGACGCACCAGGGCGTAGAGGTCGCAGAGCAGTGTGGCGAACTCCTCCATGCGCGGTGCCAGCAGATGGGCTTGCTTCTTGCCCGCGCCCGGCACCAGGCCCAGCAGGTTCTTCACCGGTCCGGTCACGTAGGTCAGGGTGTGGGTCTTGAGCTTGGCGACCGAGATGATCAGGTCGAACTGGTCCAGGTTGCTGGGCAGGGGGATCTCCTTGTAAATGCGCCCCTGTTCGAAGGCCACGACGCGGCGGGGCTGGGCGTCCACGTTATAGATGCGGGCGCCCGTAGCTTCGGCGACGCGGTTCATCTGGGAATTCTCCAGCGCCCTGGCCGTGGAGCCGCGCGTCAGCGTGCCGCAGGAATCGCCGATCCAGACCTGGCATCCGAACTGCCCGATCAGCAGCTCGGCCAGCGCCTGCACCACCGACGGATGGGTGTTCACGTGGCTGTCCGGCCCTCTGCTGCTGGACAGCAGGTTCGGCTTGACCAGCACGTTGCGCGCGTTCCTGAAGCGCTCCTGCAACTCGGGCAGTTCTTCGACGCAGCGCCCCACTGCCTCGCGCACCGGGTCCAGGCTGTAGCCCATGCATCGGCTGGTCGCGACGGCCGCCGGCACGTGGGCGCCGTTCTGCTGGCTGCGTTCTGTCGTTGCTCTTGCTCCGGACATGTGTATTCGGGCAACGCCTGTGCCCTGAGGATCGGAGGGCCTCCATTGTAGTGCCCGGGCTGCTGCGGGGCCAATGCGTGCGGGGACCGCCTATGATGGGAGAAAATGGGGACTGGCAATCCCGAACGCAGTGAGGGGTGCCTGTATCCCATTTTTCGGGGCAGGCGGCGGGGTGGGGAGGGGCGTAGTTTGTCGTGCGCATCCTGGTCATCCTGTTAAG
>DAOVRD010000025.1 GCA_030628375.1 Planctomycetota bacterium | reverse complement strand
CGACGATGCGCGCTTCTTCTCGGCGGCCGCGATGCTGTTTGAGGCCACCGGCCGTGGGGATGCGCATGACGTGGTCAAGCGCCTGGCCGACAGCATCATCAACACCTGGCACGGCCACTTCGTCTATCGCACCTACGACTGCGGCGTAATCACCTACATCCTGAGCGAACGCCCCGAGGCCGATGGGGCGCTGCAATCGAGGCTCCGCGAGTACTTCATGGGCTATGTCAACGCTTCGCTCAAGGCGGCGAAAGCCAGGGGCTACGACTCGCCGATGCTCTCGGGTGTCGTTTTCGTATGGGGTTCAAACGGGCGCCTCGCCAAGATCGGTGCCCACATGCTGATGGCAAACCGCGTGGAGCCGAATCCCGTGTGCGTGGCGGCCGCACGGGATGTGCTGCACTGGCTGCTCGGCCGGAACCCGGTGAACGCCTGCATGGTGACGGGCCACGGCCAGCCGCCGCTAGGTCCGATCTACCACAGCATGTTCGGGCCGATGGGGCCGGGCCTGCCGATGCCGCCCGGCTACCTGTGCGGCGGGCCATCCAAGAACGACGCGCCCGGCCTGTCACATTATCCGGCCAAGTGCTGGCGGCCTGACCACACCTGCTTTGAACTGACCGAGCCGTCGCTGGGTTATCAGGGCCCGTTCACCTATTTGGTCGGTGCGTTGGCCCGGTTGGAGGGGGGGTGAGGCGCGGCGCGAACTGATACGCGCGCAGCGGTTTGCCGGCGCCCGGTCACTCTGTCTGCTCGGTGGCCGCCCCAAGAGTGAAGTCGAAGGGAATGCCCAGTTGCCCGTAAAGCCGGGCGCGGCCCTTCTGGTCTCCCTCTTGTATGTCCTTGGCGATGGCCAAGGCGTCCTCGATCCTCTCGACGGGGATGACGATGACGCCGTCGCCGTCCGCCACCACGAGGTCCCCCGGTTGGACGTAAACGCCGCCGCACTCGACCGGCCGCTGGTATGAGGCCAGCTCGACGCGGCCGGGGATGATGCCGCGCGAGAAGCCGTTGCAGTACACCGGGACCTGCTGTTTGATGAGTTCATCCGTGTCTCGCACGCCGTTGTTGGTCACGACTCCTACGGCGCCTCTTGATAGCCACCCCATGGCGTTATTGGAGCCGACGTAGCCGGTGTCCCTGGTCCCGGTGCCGTCCATGACGAGCACGTCCCCCTCCTGAAGCTCAGCGGACCACCTGGGCTCCGCGCCGTACCATGCGCCTTCCTGTTTCCGGGAGTCCTCGGCGCTCCGGGCGACGATGGTGCGGCTGGAGGGAACGTAGCGCAGCGTGAAGGCGAACCCAACGATGCAGTGCTCGAAATCCTCGATGTCACGCCACAAAGGCTGAATCTGCGGTTCCATCAGGCCGCGATCAAACAGGCCGAGGGCGTCCATGGCGTCATGCCAGTCCGTGACGCGGACGCCCTTGCACCTTGCCAGCAGTGCCCGGCGTTCCTCGACGTTCATGGGTCGAACTCCTTTCCCTGAGTTGCGAACAAGCCGCACGACGCCTCTGCGATCGAGAATCTCGCCCGCGAAAGTGCGGCGTTGGATGCTAGCATCCGGCCGGCGGCACGTCAAACGGGCGCCGAAGCGCCCGGCCCGGGCGGGGCTTCCGGAGACGGCATCCGGAGGAACAGAAGCCAGCCGAAAAAGGCCAGCAAGCCGCACAGCGCGAAAACGTGCCGGAACTCCAGGATACCGGCGTCTATCATGAGCCCCAGCAGAGGCGGAACCGCAGCGCTGGCCAGTCCGATCGTCGTGAAGGAGAGCGCCGTATAACTGGGCCTCCGGTGGGGGCTGGCAAAGCGGAATACGGCAGGCAGCATGATCACCATGCGCACCCCTAAGGCAAAGCCGGTCAGACCCCACGCCGTTGAAACGACCGCCGGGTGAGCCGATGCCAGAGCCATCCCAGTGGCCGCCATAATAAACAACGGCACCAGCCGGAACGGCACAATGACGCCCATTCTGTCACTGATCATGCCTCCCACGAGCCCCCCGACGCCCACTAATGGGTAGAGGACCATGGTGAACGTGCCGATGACGCCGTCCTCCACCCCCGGGTAGGTCAGGCCGTACCTGGTCAGGAACGTCACCGCCACCGTCAGAGGGACCGTGACCAGAATGGACGCCAGCACGAAGATCCTGAAGTCCCGCCGCCGGAACAGGATCGCCGCCAGGTCCCTGAAGTAGTCTTTCCACGTCGTTCCGCTGTGGTTGGGCAGACCCTCGTGACGATCTTCGCGGACAAGCAGCACACACGCCAGGGCGAGCGCGTAGAAGACCAGGGCCAGAATCAGCAACAGCCGGTACCGCTCCGGGGCCGGAAGGCTGTTCATGATGAATCGGATCAGACCGCCGAGGCCGATCCCCAGAACGCCGGGCAACGCCCGCCTCATCCCCAGCAGCCGGCCCCAGACGTTGGCCGGCACCGTCTTCGCGTACCAGTCGGTCCAGACCGGGATGACCAGGCCTGTCCCCAGGCTGCTGACTGCCAGGCAGATGAAGAAGACGGTGAGAGTGAAGGCGGGTTCCCAGCGCAGGTACAGCGACAGCAGGAAGACCAGCCAGCCCGTGCGCTGGATGAAGGCGCACCAGAACACCGTCGGCTTCTTGTAGGCGAGGCCCTCCACCTTCTTTACGTAGAACACCTGCGGCAGCAGCATGCCGAGATGCCATATCAGGGGGACCAGTCCCAGGAACAGCGCTCGCTCGCTGAGGTCTGCGATCATCTTGGGGATGACCTGCTCGATGCTGAACAACATCAGCGCGGCGAAGAACAACACGCCGTCCAGGAGATGGCAGGCTACATTCCAGCGGGACCGGGAAATGACCAACTGCGCTTCTCCAGCAAAAAAATCTGCCCTGTCCGCGCGCGCAATGCACGTCGAGGACAGAGCCAAGACGCCGTCATTCGGGTAGGGCCGTTTCGGCCTTGTCAAGTAAGGGCATCCCGCAACTGCGGGACCGTGCCCCTACGAAAGCGGATCGGGCCTACCGCTAGGGCGATAGTGTCATCCCTGCCCCGGCCTGCCGCATCAGGTCCACGAAGTCGGGGAACGTCACCGACATCGCCTCGGCAGTGCGCACCGTGGTGGCTCCCTCCGCGATGAGGCCGGCCACGGCGAGGGCCATTACCACCCGGTGGTCGCTGCGGGCGTCCACTTCGGCGCCGCGCAGCCTGCTGCCCCTGAGGACGAGGCCGTCGGGCAATTCCTCCACCTGACCGCCCAGCTTGCGCAATTCCTGCGCCATGACGGCCAGCCGGTCCGTCTCCTTGGCGCGGGCCTGAGGCACGTTCAGCAGGCGGGTCTCGCCACTGGCCGCGCAGCCCGCCACGGCCATCGCCGCCACTGCATCCGGGGTGGCGTTCAGGTCGAAGGTTCCGCCCTGCAGTTTTTCACTGCCCTCGAACCAGATGCCGTCTTCCTCTATCTGGGCCTCGCATCCCATCTCCTGGAGCATCCCCACGACGGCCTTGTCGCCCTGGGTATCCTCCATGTCCAGGCCGCGCAGGAATATCCGCGAGCCGGTCACAGCCGCCGCGACGAGGAAGAAGGTCGCGCTGGAGAAGTCCGCCGGGATGGCACGCTCGAACGAAGCGTATCGCTGCCCGCCCGGTATCTCGAACCGGCTCAAGTCGTCGTTTCTGGTGTAGCTCACGCCCGTCTGGTCCAGCCATCGCAGCGTCATCTCCACGTAAGGTCTCTCGTTCAAGAGGGGGACCTCGATGGTCGTGTCGCCTTCCGCCAGCGGGCAGCCGATGAGAAGGCTGGACAGGTACTGACTGGTGGGGCATTCGATGGACACGTGTCCGCCTCGCAGGCCGCCGCCCACGACGAACGGAGCGCAGTCGTTGCCGCCCACCGAATACGCCGTAGCTCCCAGGGCGCGCAACGCCGCAAGGAGAGGCCCGGCGGGGCGACGCCTTGTCTGGTCATCGCCCGTGAACTCGGTGGTGCCGTCCGCCAGCGCGGCGGCCGTCATGGCGATGAAGAGGGTGGTGCCCGAGTTGCCGACGTCCACCGGCCCATCGGCGGCCCGGGGCTTGCCCCCGGTGCCGTAGACTTCCCACCTTTGTTCCTGGCCCGTCACCACCCGGGCTCCAAGCGCCGTGCAGGTCCTGACGCAGCTGTCCGTATCGCTCGAGCGCAGGGGCCGATGGAGGACCGAACGGCCTTCGGCGAGGCTGCCGATTACAAGTGCGCGGATCGCGTGCGACTTGCTGCCGGGCACCTCGATGGTTCCGGACAGCGTGCCGGGTTTCACCTTGAGGTTCATGGACGCCATCCCGTCGGAGCGGCCTGGGACTTGCCCGGCGACGCCGGGATTCTGCGACAGGCTATTCTCCGATTATAAGTGCGCCTCCGTAAGGACGCAACGGAAAGGCCGGTTTGCAAAACGCCGTCTCAATCTGCCATAATCACAGCGCCGCAACGATGTTGCCAGGCTGCCCCAAAAAACGATAAATGACGAAGCATATCGCGCTGACAGTAGACGTGGAACCCGACTGGGGCGTAAGCGGAACGCGCGCGTTGCAGGAAGTGGCACCGCGGTTCTTGCGATTCCTGGAGGAGCGCGGGATGCGTGCGACCTTCTTCGTCGTCAGCGACCTGATGGATGCTTCGCCGGAGCTGGTGGCCGCGCTGGGTGAGAGGAACGAGATCGGTTCGCACGGGCGGAGTCACCGCATGCTGGATGGGCTGGACCGGCCGGAAGCGCGGCGCGAGATGGCGGAATCGCGCCGACGCCTTGCGGATACCGGGAGGGCCGTGGAAGGCTTCCGGGCGCCTTTTTTCCGCCGCTGCCACGGGTTCCGCGGACTGCTGCGCGAGGCAGGCTACAAGTACGACGCGTCTCTGGGCAGCGTTGCTCCCGGCCCCTTGAACGGGCGCCTGGGGGCTCTTCCCTGTCCGTTCGAATGGGGCTCTGCCTGGGAGTTCCCGACTTCGGCGATGGCGGCGGGTTTGCTGCCGTTGTCACTGACGTGGCTGCGGCTGTTGGCGCCGGCGGGCAGGGCCCTGTTACCGCGCTCGCCGTCGCTGGTGTACCTCCACCTGCACGAGTTCCTGCCGGCGGATACGGCGGCGTGTTTGCCGCTGCCGCTCCGACGGTTGCTGACGCGCAACTGCGGCGAGGCGGCCTGGCGGATACTGGACGAAGCCCTGGCAGCCCTGGACGCGGAGTTCACGACCTGTGGCGACATGCTGGACGCATGCGCCGCCGGACGGCCCGAGAGCGAAACAGGAACGGGGTGAAAATGGCCGGTCGTGATCCTGTTGTGATAGCCGGTGCCGGGGTGGCCGGACTTGCCGCCGCATACCGCCTGCAGGGCGAAGCGGACGTCCCGTTCGTCGTCTACGAAAGGGCCCCGTACGTGGGGGGCTACTCGCGCACGCTGTCCCACGGGGACTTCCGGTTCGATCTGGGCGGTCATCGGTTCTACACCAAGAAAGCCCACGTGAACCGCATCGTCGAGGAAGTGGTGGGCGAGGACCTGCTGGTCGTTGACCGGCTCAGTCGCATTCTGTTCAACGATCGCTTCGTTCATTACCCTCTGAGCGCCTTCAACACGCTGAGGGCCCTGGGTTTGCGCGGTGCCGGCAGGGCGGTCTTCGACTACGCCGCCGTGAAACTGAAGAACGCGTTCTCGGCTCCCGTCCCCGAGGAGACCTTCGAGCAGTGGGCGCTGAATCGGTTCGGCGACTACCTTTACCGGGCCTACTTCCAGGTCTATTCCGAGAAGACGTGGGGCATACCTTGCACCGAGCTTTCGGCCGATTTCGCTCAGCAGCGGATCAAGGGGCTGTCCTTCCGCGAGGCCGTCAAGGACGCCGTCCTTCGCAAGGGGACCGACGACTCCATGGTGCGGTGCTTCCTTTACGCGCGCTACGGGTTCGGCCAGATACCGGAAGGGCTGGCCGCCGTCGTGGCCGAACCGAACGAGATACTCACCGGACACACGGTGGCGGCGGTCGAGCACAAGGACGGCAGGATAACGGCCGTGGCCGTCACGGGCCCGGGTGGAAGGCGCGTGCAGAGGACCTGCAGCGAGTTCGTGAGTTCTATACCCGTAGACGAGATTGTGGAGCTGTTGCGGCCGGCGGCTCCGGCCGGGGTGGCGGAGGCCGCCCGCAGGCTCCGCTACCGCAGTGTGGTCGTTCTGTTCCTGGTCATAGACGTCGAGCAGGTGAGTCCCGACCATTGGATCTACGTGCCGTCCCGGGACATAGGGTTCTGCCGGCTGCACGAGCCGAAGAACTGGAGCAAGGAGATGGCGCCTCCGGATAGGACGGGGCTGGTTCTGGAGTACTTCTGCCAGGAGGGAGATGCCACCTGGGGCCGCACTGCCGAAGACCTTCGCGCAGAGGCGGTTGCCGACCTGGCCAGCATCGGGCTGGTCAAGCCGGAGTGGGTCAGCGACTGCGCCGTCGTCCGGATGCCAAAGGCCTACCCGCTCTACCAGATCGGTTACGACCGGCACCTGAACGTCGTCACGGACTACTTCGGCCGCTTCAGCAACCTCTACAACGTCGGCCGCAACGCGTCGTTCCTTTACACCAGCTCGGACCATTACATAGACATGGGTTTGAAGGCTGCCGAGAACGTTCTTGGCCACGATCACGACCTGGGCGAGATAGGGCGCGAGAGCACATACGCCGAGACGTGGCAGAAGGGCGAGAAATGAACCTGAAGGGCTTCTGCCGCATCTGGGCGAACAGGGGCCGTCGGTGGGTCCTGTGGGTTGTGTTGGCGCTTGCAGCTCTGTTTGTCGTCGTGTCGGGTACGGAGCGGGTCCTGCGCGGCTCATCGGAGTTCATGGGGTTTCGGCGCATCGTTCAGGTGAGCCTTATTGACGACGACAACCACTACGAGCGCATCGGGCACCTGCGTGCCTACCCGCCGGTTTTCCCCATCTTCTGGGGGACCTTCGGATTCTTCCCGGTAGGGGCGGTGCCCGACCCCGATCATCCACTTGTTGGAACCACGCTCAGCCAGCAGATACAGTTGGGCGTAAGTGCCGCAGTGCTCCTGCTCATCATGACGACGACGACGGCGTTGGTGGTCTTCTCTGTGATGCACACCGTCTACAGCCGGAGGCAAGGGGAGTCGGCTTCGTGCGCTCCCGTGCTGTTGTGGATTCTGTCCGGCGGGCTGATGCTCAACGGGATCGTCCGTTGCGAGACGGACATATTCATTGTGGGCATGGTGGTGGCGGCCATGCACCTGATGCTGGTCGGGGACCGGCAGTGGGCCGGCGGCGCACTGCTTGGCGTGGCGGCGGCGCTGAAGCTCACGCCTGGTCTGTTCGGCGTGTATCTGCTGTGCCGCCGCAAATACCGGGCGGTGGGAGGGATGATCATCGCCGGCCTGGTGTGCACCGCCGTGGTGCCGACCCTCGTGTGGGGGCTGGAGGGGAGCGTTGACCGCCATCGCTCCTGGGTGATCAGGGTCCTCATCCCTTACGCCAGAGAGGGCCCGGAGTCGTTCATCAGCCGTCCCTACAGGCGTGCGAACCAGTCTCCCAAAGCGGCCCTCGTCCGCTACCTGACGCACTACAACGCGGGGAAAAGTGGACGCCCCCGCTACGTCAATGTCGCCGACCTTCCCATGGCGACGGTCCGCAAGATAGCGATGGCGCTGAAGCTGATCATCCTCGGCCTGCTTGTTGTCGCATGGGCGCTTCCCCCGCGGGCCACCACACGCGAACTGGAGATCTTCCTGTTCGCGCTGGTGCCTCTGGGCATGCTGTTGCTGTCGGACGTCTCGCACGGCAGCCATCTGTCGCTGCTGGTCGTTCCGTTCAGCGCGCTGGTGGCCTTCTGTTTCCGGCGGCCGGGTCAGGTGCTGGCCGGCCGCGTCTCGTGGGCCACGCTGGCGGGCTTCCTCCTGGTCCACCTCATCGCCGTGCGTCAACTCAAGGAGATGTCCGTCGCCACAGCGGGGCTGCTGACGTTGTACGGGTTGTTGCTCTACCTTTCCTTCCGTCTGTACGCCGATGCGCGGCAGAGGGCCGAGCCGAAGCCTGCTTGATGCCCCGCTCCTGCAGGAGGCCGCCGGCGGCCATAACCGGACGGCTTCAGCGGCTCCAGGCCGTCACGTTCTTGAGCAGTGCGTCGGCCTCTTCGCGGCTTCGGCACATGGTGTCCAGAAGGAGCCCTTTGTGCGGGAGCTGGACGGCAGGCTGTAGACGGCAGGCTGCAGACCGCAGGTACCTCCAGAGGGCAGGCTGTAGACGGCAGGCTGCAGACCGCAGGTACCTCCAGCCTCCAGTCTCCAGTCTCCAGCCTCCGTATCCTCCGGCGGCGGCTGCGGCCCGTGAACGGGCTTAAGGGGGGCTCTTACCTTTATGGGCACGCGGTCCAGCACCTCCCCCCGCCACCAGGCGTCAACGCGCTGCCGGGCCTCTTCGGCGTCCGCTTTGTACTGTAGCTCCACCTGTGCCGCCGCGCTCCTTCAAGGGACGTCGTGTGGGTCAAACGTTAGCAAGTTCCGGCCGGCGGGGCAACAGCACTGGCCGTCCGGTCGCAGGAAAGGTAGGATGGTGTAGCTTTCCGGCCATGGGGTCTCTCTGCCGGACGCATGTGTGCGCCCGGCGCGTGGGGAGGGCGAGATGAGAACGTATCTGGAATGCGTGCCGTGTTTCGCTCGACAGGCGCTCGACGCGGTGCGCATGGCCACGGAGGACACCGCGCTTCAGGCGCGGGTGATGCGACGGGTCCTGGCGAAGGTGGCGGAGTTCTCGTTCGAACTGCCCCCGCCCGTGATGGGGCGGCAGGTACATCGCATCGTCCGCGAGGAGACGGGCAATCCCGATCCCTATCGAGAAGCCAAACGGCTGTTCAACGGCCTGGGCATGGAGCTCATGGACGAAATGCGGCCGCTGGTCGAGTCCAGCGCCGATGCTTTCGAGGCGTCCCTGAAACTGGCGCTCGCGGCGAACGTTATTGACCTGGGGGCGAAATCCGGCAAGGACCTCGGGGAGGCGGCCATCCGGGCGGAAATGAACCGCGCTTTGACGGGGCCGCTGCCGGCCTGCGAAGTGGACGCCTTGCGGCACGCCGTGGCCGCAGCACAGACAATCCTCTACATCACCGACAATGCGGGTGAGATCGCCTTTGACCGGCTACTCATCGAGCAGTTGCCCCGTGGGACGGTGACCGTCGCCGTCCGCGGCGCTCCGGTGCTCAATGACGCGACGGCGGAAGACGCTCAGGAGATAGGGCTTGCCGATCTGGCGGACATCATCACGAATGGCAGCGCCACGCCGGGCACGGTGCTGGCTGACTGCCCGGAGGAGTTCCGGGAACGCTTTGCCGGCGCCGACGTCGTGATGGCCAAGGGGCAGGGCAACTACGAAACGCTCAGCGACGAGGCCAGGCCGGACTTGTTCTTCCTTCTGCGGGCAAAGTGTCCGGTGGTGGCTCGCGACCTGGACTGCGAGGTAGGGCGGCTGGTGATCCGATCGGGCAGGGGGGGATTGTCAGCACGGTGAGGGGAGTTCAAGTATCCCAGCTTGGGTCGCGCCCGAACTGGCGGCGATGCTGCTGGAGCGGCCCCTCCTGATCGCGCCGAACGTCCGCCGGCCGAAACGAATAGCGGTAGCCGGCGATCAGCCTGTCCAACGTTTCTTTGGCGGCGGTCAGGCGATGCGTCCGCTCCTTGCAGGATGCCGGGTCCTCGGCGCACACGTCGGGGTGCCACTTGCGGATGAGTTCGCTGTAGTGGCGCCTTATGTCGCCGCGCGTGGCCGTTTCCCCCAGGTTCAGCTCTCGCCGTGCGGCGTCCACGGCCTCCGCTGTGATCGCGTCAGCTTGCCGGCGTCCGTGTTCTCTTCCCATCTGGGCTCCGAAGGGCTACTTGTGCGGGCAGGCGTTCGAGACTTTCACCACCATCACGCAGCGCCGGCCCCTGGCGGCTTCCTCAAAGCCGCTCTCCAGCGCACGGAAGACGTCGCCGGTGTCCCCACGAACCAGGGAACTCATCGGTCCCGTTTCAACCGAGCAGCCGCTGTTCTCGATTGCCCGGACAAGTGCCTCAATGGCGGGTGAGAGGGCTGGCTCACCCAGCGGGTACAGGCTCACTTCCGCTTGTATCATCATAGCTGTACTTCCCCTACGAGGAAATCTCCCCATGGAAGGTTCAACGCGCGCCCGATGCGGTCAGTTGCGGCCGCCGTCCACAGCGCCCAGCGCCATGGGAGCACAAAGGCGGCGGGCCTGACGGCGCAAGAGCGGCGGGCGCACAGCAGCCTTTCAAGCTCGCGGGGCGAAAAGAACCTGGCCGCTGCATACGTGCGGGAGCGCTTCAGGCGGCGCAGCAATGCCAGCAGCGAGTGGCGATTCAGCACGCCGACCACGAGCTTGCCTCCTGCCCGTGTGCACCGAGCCATTTCTGCGACGACGGCGGCGGGACGCTCGGCGAACTCCAGGACTGTTATACACGCTGCCACGTCAAAGGCATCGTCACCGAAAGGGAGTTGTTCGCCTGCTGCAACCGCGAAGGTTGCTCCCCCAATGCCCTTGGCGGAGGCCACGCGCACCATCTCCTCGCTCACGTCCACGCCGGAAACGCGATACCCTTGCGCGGCGAAGAAACTGCTCCAGTGCCCGGTTCCGCTCCCGACTTCCAGGAGTCGTTGCCCCGAAACCGCCGGAGGAAGCACGGCCTTGATCGCGCGTTTTTCCAGTCTGTCGTAAGTGCTGCCGAGCGGTTCTGCGTACCACCGGTCGTAGCGGTCAGCGATCGTGCCGAAGTCCAGGCGCCCAGAGGGTTTCACCAGTCCATTGTCCTAGTACAGAACGGCGGCGAGTTTCCTGCGGTAGGTGTCGGCCAATTCGCTGCGCGGGCCGACGAGAGAAAAAATGCGAACCATGGCGTCCTTTGGCGCCTGGTCGCGGTAGTTCTTGTCAACGGAGAAGATCTCGAGGAACTGTTCGAGTGCCGGTCCGTATTCACCTTCGGCCGCCAGGCAGCAGGCGAGGTCGTATCGGGCGTCCAGATCGCCGTCGTCTTCGGCGAGGCGCTGTTCACACGCAGCCCGCCCGCCTTTCTGCTGGCAGGTTCTGCTGAACTCGATGCGGGCCAGCAGGCCTTGTGCAGCGTCGTAATCGGCCGCGTTCTCCTCGATACGCGAGAGCATCTCCTGTGCCCGGTCCAGGTCGCCGGCCTCCAGCGCCAACGTGCCGAGCCGAACCAGGGCGCCGCTGTGCTGAGGGTTGTCCTGAAGGGCTTTCTGATAGCGCTTCTCTGCCTCGTCCGGTTTGCTTTCTTGCAGCAGGTGGTCGCCCTCGGCGGTGAGTTCGTCGGCACGGGACGGTATCACGGCCTCCAGGATCCGAGCCACCTGGGGTTCGGGCAAGGCGCCCATGAACTGTCCGACCACCTTGCCTTCCCGGAAGACCTTGACGTTCGGTATGCTCTGAATGCCGTACCGGACGGCCACCTCGCGGTCCTGTTCGATGTTGACTTTGGCCAACACCGCGCGCCCTTTGAAGGACCCCACGACCCGCTCGAGAACGGGCGTCAACGCCCGGCACGGTGCGCACCACTCGGCCCAGAAGTCCACGACCACCGCACGCTTGAAAGAAGCCTGGACGACTTGCTCGTCGAACCGTCCTGGCGCGACGTCGAAGATCACTTCTGCGCTTGTCATCGCATTCCACCTCGTGAGAGCGCCCGGTCCGGCTGCCGCGAGCGCCTGCCTGAAGCCGTCAGGATCAAAAGACCCATTGTAGGAAACTCCGGTCGCTCTTTCACGGTCGGACCGTCCCCACGACGACTGCTCGGGCCCCGCGCCGGCACGGGCCTCTGCCGGCAGTGCAACGACTTCAACAGGATGGACAGGATGTCCAGGATAGACCAGGCTCGTTCCTGGTGCTCCGGAAATCGCCGCGCCGATCTGCGTGCAGGGCTGACTTTGGGGTTCGGCCTGGCGTATGATGATTCTCGTAATGTCGCGTCCCGCCCCCAGGAGGAACGTCCAGGGCTCGTTCCGTTCCGCAAAACGAGCATCGCCAGACATCATGTCCAAGAACCCGAAAGAGGCGGCGCGGAAGATCGGCACGCTCAACGAGAAGGCGCTTCACGCGGCCTTGAAGAAATGGTACGCGCGGCCGGGCGACCGCCTGGAGGTGCTCGTTGACGGCTTTCTTGTAGACATCGTGCGCGGCCGTCTCCTGGTGGAGATCCAGACGCGGAACTTCTCGGCCATCAAACGGAAGCTGAAGTCGCTCGCGGCGCGCCATCGTGTCCGACTGGTCTATCCGATAGCGCGGGAGAAGTGGATCGTCAGGATGGCGGGGGATGGAGAGGAGCAGTTGGGCCGCCGCAAGTCTCCGAAGCGGGGCAGCGTCGAACAGGTCTTCGAGGAACTGGTAAGCATCCCCGCACTGCTGGCGCACCCTGACTTCTCGGTGGAGGTGCTCTTCATCCAGGAGGAAGAGGTCCGCCGATACGACCCTCACCGAGGCTGGCGGCGGCATCACTGGATGACCGAGGAGCGCAGGCTGCTCGACGTGGTCGGGCAGAGGTTGTTTGAAACGCCGGCGGACATGGCAGGACTGATCCCCCCGGCTCTGGCGGAGCCCTTCACGACCGCCGAGCTGGCTGAGTCCATGGACAAGCCCCGCTGGCTGGCCCAGCAGATGGCCTACTGCCTGCGGTACATGGGGGCCGTCCAGCAGGTGGGCAAGCGCCGCAACGCCATCCTCTACGTCCGCGCCGCAGCGTGAGCAGATGCGCGGCGGAGCATGCCCCTGGGGCGCGGGGAACAGTGGGCTCAGCGTCTGGTGACGCGGGCGGAACTCCCTCGAAGACTGATCGGCGGCGCGGGTCCGCCTGCGGTAGATAGAATTCGAACTTTAGCGGCCTCTGCCGGGCGCGGCCACTGGCACAAGGGCTCGCGCAGCCAATGCTTGCCCGTGCTCCACTCTAAGGGTCTCTTGTCGTTGCCACGTCGTGCGGTCGTTTGCCGACGCCGGCTTCTACGAGAGCTTCCAGGCGGTTTGCGTGGGGCCTGTCAGACCGACCTTTTATCCAGCCCGTTGATCAGCCCGCTGATCATCTTGGCCATGCTCTCGAGGTCCTGCCGAAGCGTGGCCTGTCTCCGCTCTTCCAGCAGACCTCTGCGCCGCGCCACTTCCAGCAGGGGTAAGCATTCCTGGACGGATCCTCGGCCGATTATGAAGAAGTGCTTGCGGTCGCCTTTGGTGAAGTGGCCGTTACCCTCGGCCAGGTTGGTGGCGATGGAGAGGGCGGCCCGGTTCAACTGATCAGTGAGGAAGCCATAGCCACGGGGAAAGCCCTGTGTCAGGACGATGGCTTCATCGGCGAAGTCCACGGCCTTCTGGTAGACCTGCAACTTCTCGAACATGAAGGGCATATCTGCGCTCCAACAACGGCTGAGCAGGTGATCAGTAGAGCAGGAGACCGCAGTGGAACAGTCAACCGGCGTTCGTGCGCCGTCTCTGTTTGGTGCGGTCGTTGCCGTTTCACCTGCTCTCCTGTTCCCCTGCTCTACCAGCCCGCCTGAGGCGGGCTGGTCGGGGCGGCGGGATTCGAACCCGCGACCTCTAGCCCCCCATGCTAGCGCGCTAAACCAGACTGCGCTACGCCCCGAACTGCTCTGTGATTATAACCTTGCGGGCCAGAACGTCAAGGACACTTCGTGGGCCGGGCAACCCTCACTCGCCAATGATCTGGACGAAAAGCTCCCGCTCCCGGGCCCGCACGTCGAAGTCGAAGAATACGATCTGCTGCCACGTCCCCAGCATCAGCCGGTTGTCCCGGAACGGTATCGTCACGGACGGGCCGATCAGGCTCGCCCTGACGTGACTGTGCCCGTTCTTGTCGTGCCAGCGCTCTTCATGATGGTAGTAATGGTCGGCGGGGGCGAGCTTGTCGAACAGCTCCTTCATGTCCTTGACCAGTCCCGGTTCGTATTCCATGGTGGTCACCGCACCGGTCGAGCCCGGGACGAAGACGGTCACGATGCCGTCCGATACGGCTGTCTCGGCCAGGATGTCCCCCACATCCTTGGTGATGTCCACCAGGTCCATTTCTGCTTCAGTGCTGAATACGAACGTTCTGGTCTCTACCATTTTTCTCGGTTCCGTGGCTTCAGGGTTTTACGTTGTAATTGCTCGCACCTTCAGTATCATACACTACGGTGGGGCAAGTGCAAAACTCAAAATCTCCGTTCTCTGTCTGCGGGAAACCATGTTCAGGGCGTCCAGGGACTACGAGAAGGCCCGGCAAGCCATGGTGGCCAGGCAGCTAAGGGGCCGCGGCATCAAGGACGGGCGGGTGCTCGATGCCATGGGCCGGGTCCCTCGGGAGCGGTTCTTGCCGGAGGGACGCCAGACACAGGCCTACGACGACAGTGCGCTGGGCATCGGCCTGGGCCAGACCATATCCCAGCCTTACATGGTGGCGCTGATGACGGAGGCCCTCCACCTGAGGCCGGACGACCGCGTGCTCGAGGTCGGCACGGGTTCGGGCTACCAGGCCGCCATGCTGGCGGAGCTGTCGGCCCACGTCTGCACGGTGGAACGCCTGGCCGAGCTGAGCGAACGGGCCCGGGCGCTGCTGTGCGACGAACTCGGCTACACCAATATCTCGTTCAAGGTCGGGGACGGCACGCTGGGATGGCCTGAGAAGTCGCCGTTCGATCGGATCATGGTGACGGCAGGGGCCCCGCACCGCCCCCAGATCTTGCTCGACCAGCTTGCGCCGCGCGGGGAGGCCGTCGCGCCGGTGGGGGGGCAGCACTGGCAAACGCTCACTCATTACCGCCGGAAGCCCGACGACACGATCGAGGAGCATAAGGTCTGCGAGTGCGTCTTCGTCAGACTCATCGGCGAAGACGGATGGTGACGACACCACGACCGGCTCACTTATTGCGGGCCGCGAGCAGTTCGCAGTAGAGCTGCTCCGTGCTGTTCGCCATCGTCTCGATGCGGAATTGATCGCTGAAGCGGCGGCGCCCTTCGCCAGCCATGCGACGTGCCTGGTCGGGATGCTCGATCGCGTCAATGACGGCCTCGGCCAGTTCCTCCACCGACTCCGCCGGCACGAGCCTGCCTGTCACTCCGTCCACTATCACTTCGGGAGCGCCGTCCAGGTCGTAGGTGACCACCGGCTTACCGCACAGCAGGGCCTGGACCAGCACGCGGGCCAGCCCTTCGCGCAGCGAGGCGTGAACGACGACGTCCATGGCGCCCATCATAGCGGGAATCCGCTCAGGAGGCACCAAACCGGCGAAGACAAAGCGGTCGCCTACGCCCAGCTCACTCGCACGGGCCGCGAGTTCCTCCTTGAGCACGCCGTCCCCGACAAAGAGGAACCTGGCTCGCGGACAGCGTGCGACGATGCTCGGAGCGGCCCGAATGACATACTCGTGCCCCTTCAACGGGAAGAGGCGCGCGATCTTACCGATTACGACGTCGTCGGCCGCGAACCCGAGCCTCTCTCGCACCTGGGCCCGATGCACGTCCGCGTCGGCGTACGCTTCCACGTCCATCCCGCTGTATATGACCGAGTAGCCCTGGCGGGGACGAATGCCCGCGCTCACGGCCTGGGTGACCATGGCCTGGGCGACGCAGACGATGCGGTCGGTCAGGCGCGCGGCCGCCCGCTCCGCCAGGATGAAGGCCGCGTTGGACAGCGCCGGGGCGTAGCGGTGGAAGGGCAGGCCCTCCACGGTGTGGATGATGGCGGGCACGCCGGCCGTCCGCGCGGCGAACCGGCCCAGAATGCCCGCCTTCGAGCTGTGGGTCTGCACGACGGCGGGCTTGAACTGGCGCAGTATGTGCAACAGTCTCACGAAGGCGACGGCGTCGTAGTAGGGATTGACGGCGCGTCGCATTTCGGGCACGACCACGTGCGGGATCCCCCGGCGCCTCACTTCACTGAGAAGCTCGCCTTCGGGGCCGATGGGCGGGCCTGTGATCAGCAGGACATCCCAGGCCGCACGCCGGTGAAGGGCGTCGCAGACGTGGAGGGTGTTCTCCTGGGCGCCGCCCAGGATCATGCGGGTGATGATGTGCGCGACGCGGACGGCGGGGCTCTGCATACCGGGACTCGTGGGGCTTCGCATGGATGAGCGGCGGCGCCGGTGGCCGGGCGCTCAACCGGTGAACTTGCGGAATGCCAGGCAAACGTTATGTCCGCCAAATCCGAACGAGTTGTTCAACACCGCGTCAACCTGCCGCTCCTGGGGCTGATGCGGCACGAAGTTCAGGCCGCAGCATTCCGGGTCGGCGTCGTCCAGGTTGATGGTCGGAGGGCAGACGTTGTCGCGCATGGTCCATATGCACGCGGCGCTTTCCAGGGCGCCCGAGGCCCCCAGCAGGTGGCCGAAGACGCTCTTGGACGAACTGACGGCGAGCTTCTTTGCGTGGTCCCCGAAGACGGAGCAGATGGCCTTCGCTTCCACCCCGTCGCCGGCCGGGGTCCCGGTTCCATGCGCGTTGATGTAGTCTATGTCTTCGGGCGCAAGCTTGGCGTCGGCCAGGGCGTTGCGCATGGCCAGCGCGGCTCCTTTCCCGTCCGGCTCGGGCAGCGTGATGTGATAGGCGTCGCTGCTGGCTCCATAGCCGGCGATCTCGGCCAGTATCTGGGCGCCGCGCTTCCGGGCGTGCTCCAGGCTTTCAAAGACCAGAGACCCCGCGCCCTCGGCCATGACGAACCCGTCGCGATTGAGGTCGAACGGTCGGCTGGCCGCCTCGGGGTCGTCGTTGCGCGTAGAGAGGGCCTTCGCCTGCTGAAAGCCGCTCAATCCCGTGGGGGTAAGGGCCGCCTCAGCACCGCCGCAGATCACCACGTCGGCCGTGCCGTAGCGAATGCAGTTATAGGCCTCGCCCATGGCATGGGAAGCCGATGCGCAGGCGCTGGACACGGACATGGTGGGGCCGTGAAGGCCGAATTTCATGGCTACCTGGCCCGCTGCCGCATTGGTCATCAGCTTTGGTATCATCAACGGGCTGACCCGGCGCGGGCCACTGTTGAGCAGGCGCGAGTGCTGCGTCTCTAACTCGGGGAGCCCGCCGATCCCCGGGCCGATGAAGGCGCCTGCACGCTCGTGGTCCATCTTCTCAAGGTCGAGGCCTGCTTGTTTGACGGCGGATTCTGCGCTTACGACGGCGAACTGCACGAAGCGGTCCAGTCGTCCCAGTTCGCGCTTTGTGAAGTGATCTAGTGGGTCGAAGTCGGCGACCTCGCCGGCTATGTGCACTTCGAACTCGGCGCTGTCGAACGACGAGATGATCCCTATGCCGCTCCGCCCCTCGAGGATAGCGGGCCAGACGACCTCTTCACTGCAGCCTACGGGACAGACAACCCCGGCACCGGTGATGACAACACGTCTGACGTTCATTGGCTCTGCTGCTGGCTCTGCTTGATGTACTCGATGGCCTGCCCGACGGTCTCGATCTTCTGTGCATCCTCGTCGCTGATGGTCAGGTCGAACCCCTCTTCCAGATCGATGACCAGTTCGGCCATGTCGAGGGAGTCCGATTGGAGGTCGTTGACGAAGTGGGTCGCCTCCGTGATCTGCTCCGGCTCGACACCCATCCTTTCTGCAACCAGACCGACGACCTTATCCCTTATCTCGTCAGACACTTCAGTCCCTCCGTTGGATGCACGCTTGCGCCGCACAGGCCGTGGCGCGGTTCACAGACGCACAGCGCCGCATTGTACCGGTAGTCTCGGCGGTGTTGCAAGCCTCCTGGCACCGAAAGCGGCTCACATGGCCATTCCGCCGTCCACCCGAATCACTTCGCCTGTCACGTAGGCCGCGTCCGTCCGGGCCAGGAACGCTACCACCGCGGCGACGTCTTCGGACTGGCCAAAGCAGCCGACGGGGATGGAGGACAGGGCCGCCTCGCGCGCTTCCTCGCTGAGATGGTCGGTCATCGGGGTCACAATGAAGCCGGGAGCGACGGCGTTGACGGTCACGTTTCGCTTCGCCAGCTCCTTGGCGGCTGTCTTGGTCAGGCCGATGACGCCCGCCTTGCTGGCGGAGTAGTTCGCCTGGCCGACGTTGCCCGTCATGCCCACCACGCTGGCGATGTTGACGATGCGGCCGCTGCGCTGTTTCGTCATGGTCCGTGCGACCGCCTTGATCCCGTTGAAGACGCCCTTGAGGTTGATGGCCAGCACGCGATCCCATTCCTCCTCGCTCATGCGGATCAGGAAGTTGTCGCGCGTTATGCCCGCGTTGTTGACCATGATGTCAATGCTCTCAAAGGTCTGCGCGACCTTTGCGACGGCCTCCCGCATCTGGTCGAACCGGGAGACGTCCGCCTGCAAGCCGAGGAACTGGACGCCCTTCTCACGGACCATGGCGCCCGTCTCCTCCAGGACGTCCTGCGCTACGTCCACGCCGGCGATGTTGGCGCCGTCCTCGGCGAGCCTCAGACAGATGGCCCGGCCGATGCCCTGCGCCGCGCCGGTGACGACGGCTGTTTTCCCCTCCAGAGGCTTCATCTTCGCTCCCTTTCGGCATAGGTCAGGACGTGTTGCACGTTGCTGACGCTCAGACAGGTCTTGGATGCGTCGGTGCGCTTGAGCAGGCCCCGGAGCACACGTCCGGGCCCCACCTCATAGTAATGTTCGACACCTTGATCTATGAACCAGCGCATGGAGTCGGCCCAGCGGACGGGGCTGGTGATCTGCTGGACGAGCAACCGGCCGATCTCCTTCGGATCTTCGGTCGGCTGACCTGTAACGTTCGACACAATCGGATGGTCCGGCCGGCGTATGTGGGCGCCTGCGAGCGCCGCGGCGAGCCGTTCCGCTGCCGGTTTCATGAGTTGAGTGTGGAAGCCGCCCGCCACGTCGAGCCGTATGGTTCTGCGTGCGCCCAGCTCCGTGCAAAGCTGTGCAGCGGCCTGCACGGCCGCCTCCTGGCCGCTCACCACCAGTTGGCCCGGGCAGTTGTAGTTGGCCGGCCAGACGCCGCTGCCCGTTCTCTCTCGCGCCGTCTGGCAGGCTTGTTCCACCTGTGCGTCCTCCAGGCCGATGATGGAGCACATCGTGCCCGGGTTTTCTTCGCAGGCTTCCTGCATCCAGAGTCCCCGGTGACGGACCAGTTGCACGGCTTCGCGGAACTCCATCGCGCCGGCGGCCACAAGAGCCGTGTACTCCCCGAGGCTCAATCCGGCCGACGCCCGCGCCTCGGGCGCACGCCCCCCCGCCTGGGCCATGGCCCGGAGGACGGCCACGCTCACCGTGAGAATGGCCGGCTGGGCGATGTCGGTGCGTGACAGCTCTTCCGGCGGCCCGTCGAAGCAGAGCCGGTCAAGCGCCAGACCCAGCGCCTCGTTGGCCGCATCGAAGACTTCACGGGCGGCGCTATATGTTTCGGCCAGGTTCTGCCCCATGCCCATCGTCTGGGCTCCCTGACCGGGGAAAAGAAGCCCTATGGCGCTCATAATTGCCTGTTGGTGGTTCTCAGGTGCGGGAACGTCGCTCAGTACCGGATCAAGACCGAACCCCAGGTCAGACCTCCGCCGAAGGCCAGGAACAGCACCAGATCGCCGCGCTCGAGGGCGCCTCTTTCCACGGCCTCGGTCATGGCCACCGGGATCGATGCGGAAGACGTGTTGCCCACCCGATCAATGTTCATGTAGGCCTTGCTGAGGTCCACCCCCGCTCTCTGGAAGGCGCTGTTGATGATGCGGACGTTGCTCTGGTGAGGGATGACCATCTTGACCTCGTCCAGGCTGACGCCTGTGCGCTCGGGCAGCGTTGCCAGCAGCTCCGTAAGCTTGTTCACGGCCGCCTTGAAGACTTCCCGGCCCTGGATCTTCATGTAATGGTCGCGCCGCTCCACCGTGTCGTGCGACGCCGGTGCCCGCGCGCCGCCGGCCGGAGTGATCAGTACATTGGGCCGCGATCCGTCCGAACCCAGTTCGGCGTAGATGAACTCGCCGCCGTTCTGGGCCGGGCGCAGGACCGCCGCACCGGCGGCGTCGCCGAACAGTATGCAGGATCGGCGGTCGGTGTAGTCGGTGAAGCGGGACAGCGCCTCCGCGCCGATGACCAGGACGTTGTGCGCCAGGCGGGATGCTATTACGCCGGCCGCCCACGTCAGGGCGAAGACGAAACCGCTGCAGGCCGCTTCCAGGTCGAAGCTCATCGCGTTCTCCGCTCCAAGAGCGGCCTGCACGAGGCATCCCGTAGCGGGGAAGAAGTAGTCCGGCGTGCAGGTGGCCACCACGATAGCATCCAGGTCGGCGGCCGCCGTTCCGGCGGATTCCAGGGCGGTTCGCGCTGCGGCTGTGGCCATGTCGCTGGTCGCTTCGTCGTCTGCGAGCAAATGGCGTTCCCTGATGCCGGTTCTGGGGAAGATCCATTCGTCCGAGGTGTCAACCATCTTCTCCAGGTCGGAGTTGGTCAGGATCCGCTCTGGCAGATAGCTGCCCAGACCTGCAATCTCCACGGCCAGGCGTTGCTGAGTGTGCATCGAAGGTCACCACCGGGTCGTTGTCTTGCGAATCGCACAGGCGAGGGCCAACTTGTCAGGCCCGCGAACCTCGGGAGGTCGCGTCCTTGCGGACAGCTTCTTGAATGTGCTTGTTAACGTCCAGTTCAACGGATGCACGGGCCTCGCGAATGGCGTTCTGGATGCCGCGGGCGTCCGATGTGCCGTGGGTTATGATGATGACGCCGTTTACGCCGAGCAACGGGGCCCCGCCGTACTCGGAGAAATCAGCGCACTGCTTCAGATGCCCGAACAGGTCCTTGCACAGTGCGAAGCCGAGCTTATAGCGCAGACTGCCGTGGAACTGTTCGCGCAGCCACGCGACGAAGCTCAGTGCCACGCTCTCGCTCACTTTGAGCAGAATGTTGCCGACGAAGCCGTCGCAGACGAGGATGTCGCAGCCGCGCCGGAACAGCATCTCAGGCTCCACGTTGCCCACGAAGTTGAGGCCGGCGCCTGAAAGCAGCTCGAACGTCTGCTTGGCGACGTCGTTTCCTTTCACGGGCTCTTCACCGACGTTCAGAAGGCCGACACGGGGGTTCTGGATCTCCAGCACCTCACTGGCGAAGACGCTTGCCATGATGCCGTACTGGAGCAGGTGAGCGGGCTTGCAGTCCATGTTGGCGCCGACGTCAATAGCCACCACGGGATAGTTAATGATTTGCATTGTTACGGCAATCCCGGGTCTGAGCACGTGCTTCAGGCGACCGAGCTTCAGGCTGCTGGCTGCCGCCACGGCGCCCGTGTTGCCCGCGCTCACGAATGCGTCAGCCCTGCCGTCTGCAACCATCTGAACGCCGATGACGATGGGCGAGTTCTTCTTCTCCCTCAGGGCGCGCACCGGCGGCTCGTGCATCCCGATCAGCTCGGACGCATCCACCAGGGTGACGTTTTCCGGCTTCTGGCCGAGCTTATGGATTTCCGCTTCGACCTCGGCCAGTGCGCCGCACAGGAGCACCTCCGTGTCGCCGTAAATGCGGGCGGCCGCCAGGGCACCGCTCACCCGTTCGCTCAGGGGAGCATCGCCCCCCATCGCATCCACCGCAATGTGGGCGTCATAGCCCCTTGCCGGAACGGCGGCGGGTGCGGTGTCTGCCATAGTCTCTGTCCGCCTATCAGCCGTCTGACGTTGCGCCAAGCCCTTCATGCGGAGGCCGCGCGTGACTCACCTTTCGACCTCGATAAGAGACCGGCCACGGTAGTAACCGCAATTGGGACAGATGGCGTGAGGAGCCTTGGGTTGGTTGCAATTGCTGCAAAAGAACTTCTTGGAGCGACTCCCCTCGGCTCGCACCTTTTGGGACTTGGGGAGATTTGGCGCGGCGAGGTTCTGGTGCGTCCGGCGCCTGCGTTTGCGTTCTCTACTTGTTCGTCGCTTTGGTACAGCCACTTTGAGTTGCCCCGCGCGGTTCGGGTTGACACAATACAGACGTTGCACCGGCCTCAGGCTGCCGCAAAACAACGATGGCTCCGACCTCGGAAGGCCATGAGCGGGTCGTCGAATCCAGTTGAGCCACCAGGAAAGTGGCTCAAAGGGCAGCCCCCGGTGCCTTCTATTCAGGGATTCCGATTCTACAGCCATCAGGCGCCTGCTGTCAACGGAAAAGCGCCTTCCCAGGGTCGTTCAATTGCCGGGGGGGCTCTCCGATGACCCCTTGTAGAGGCTACTCAAGCAAGGGGGTATCGGACGACGGGTGAGGCGCAGGGCAAGACGTTGT
>DAOVRD010000219.1 GCA_030628375.1 Planctomycetota bacterium | reverse complement strand
CGGGGGCTCTTGATGACCAATTCCACCACCGATCCCACCATGCGGGAGGCCCGCTTCATGTTGTTGCCGGAGTGCGGGTCCTCGAATAGCGACTCCATGGCCCGCGAGGCAGTCTGATAGACGAGCGGCCAGGCCTTCTCACTGGGCATCAGGTCGTCGCGGATGATGGCATCAATCTGCTCCTCGACGTAAGCCCGAAAGCCCTCCTGGTCTTCCTTACGTATCCAGAGCTTCTGGACCCCCCTGAGCATGAGGCGCTCACGGATCTCATCGGACAGGGGCATGTGCGCGTTTTTGTAGAGGACGTGGCGCCCGCGCTCGCCCTGCCGAAGGTAAAGATCGACCGGGACTTTGGTGCCCGGCTGCAGGACCCCCAGCTCTATGGGAAAGAAGTCTTGCTCAGACGAAGTACCCTCTGCTGTGGCAGCGCTTGCCATTGCCGCTCCGTCGTTTCGAGAATGAGTTCTGTATCAGCGGGTCCGCTCTCTGCCCGCAACCGTCACTCACACAGGGACGATAGCAAAAGCAATGCCATCGGCCGAAACGTGTCAAATAGCGCCATATTCGGTCCCACAGGGGAGCGAAGACCGAGGGCCATTCAAGTAAATCAATAAACCCAGTCATGTCGTCCTCGGTCTCGAAGGGAGGATAGAGGGATGACCCGCTGGCACATCGGCTTCCCGGGTGATGTGGCGCCTCCATCTACGGAGACGCCGGCACGTGCAACTGCTACGCAGCCATGCTCTGGGGTCCTTCAACGCACTCCTGCAGACCGTCTCACACGACCCGGCCGTGCTGCTGTGGCTCGATGCGGACGCCAGCCGCAAGGCGCGACCTAACGAGAACTGCCCCAGGCAACTGATGGAGCAGTTCCGCTTGGGGACGGGCCACTACTCCGATAAGGACGTCAGCGAAGCCATCAACTACCGGACGCTGGACCGCCGGTTGGAATGATGTTTGCGTGCGGTCAGCACCAGCCCCTGGCGGGACCGTTCTCGCACGGGCGGTTCGCGAACCGCCCCTACACTCTTGAACGACTCATAACGACGAGATCCCCGCCGGAGGCGGACAAGCTTCGTTCGCCGCGCCGTCACGCGGCTCGGATGACACACGGAGATAGATCGCCAGAATACAAGACGATTTGCTTAACAGTCCATTAGTCGGCGTCACGCGGGCAATCGTCGGGAGGGGAAACACCAGGGGAGATGAAGCCAGGACCGATGGGGGCCGGTCAGTCCTGCGGCTGGTCCTCCAGCCGGAGGACCACGGAGAAAGCGATGTGCTGCCAGCCGTTCTCCACACGGTAGAGCATTCGATTGACGCCTTTGCTCAAGTGGACGCGGCGCCAGACTTCGGCGATGCTCCAACCTTTCAGCAGCTTCGAGCTGATCCAGACCGGCACACCGTTGATCTTCAGCATGCCCCGGTCGTCGGTGCCCATGGCCAGGAGCACATCGCGCGGCCTGTCGCAGTAGAACTCCGTGTACGCGTACCAGATCCCGTAGGGCTCGGCATTGGTCGGGACGACCTCCGGCGTATCGGACTGGACGAACTGCCAGCGTATGGTCCGTCCGTCCTTGCCCACATAGACGGCGTCCAGGTCAATCAGGCTGTCAGGCGGGAACTCCCGGTCTATGTTGATGCGGTTCGGGTTCGGGAACGGGCCCAGCGTGTACCAGGTGTCAATAAACATCCACTTGCCGGGCCAGCCGTGCGGACTGATCTTGCGCGCGCCCACGGCCTCCACATCGGGCGCGAGTTCAGGCAGGCCGCCGGACCCGAAGCCGTCGAGCCCGAACTGGGCGGGCAGACCCCCGCGCAGTCCCGCCGTCAGGTCCTGGAAGTCCGCCCTCCGCGCTCTGCCTTCGTCCCCCTCTTCCCCCTCCTCTTCCCCCTCCTCTTCCAGCGCCTGCATCAGCGCCGCCAGATCGGCGAAGTCTCCGCTGACGTCCTCCATTGCCAGCTCGCGGATGATGAGTTGGAAATCGGGGCTCTGCCACAGGTCGCCGACCCCGACATCGCTGCCGAACTTCATTTTGTCCACGGACTCGGTGGCCATCTCCAGCATCCGGTAGGCCAGGTTCACCATGGACGTGCTCTCGCGCAGGGCGGTCCTGAGTTCCTCCCTGTGCTCCTCAAAACGTTCGTCGGTGCGCACTGCGTCGCGCAGCAAGTCCGCGTCGAGGTCGGGCCGGACGGGCCGGACGACGTCTATATCGTTCCGGGCGTCCTCGAGCTTCATGTCGCGGACCATCGCCAGGTCCATCGCCCTGACCTCCTTGAACGTCTCCGCGATGCTGTCCTCGCGCCTGCGCGCTTCCCCGTACAGCCAGGCCACGTCAATCCCCTGCCGCCCGTCAGGCCGCTCGGCCACGGGGCGTCCCGCCCGGGGGGGCCCTGTCCCACCGAAGGCCACATCCGACCGCCTCGGTCCGCCGCCGCCCGCCGTCAAGCGTTGCTGCTCCTCGATAGCTTCGCGCAGGGTGGCCGCTGCCACCTCCTGAGCGGCGATGGCGCGCCTCTGGCTCTCGGGCTCCTCCTTCTCCAGTTCAGCCTGCTGGCGCTTCACCGCATCGAGCGCTTCCTCCCGATCGCCGACCAGTTGTTCCTGCAGCGCGAGCCGTTCGGCCTGCCGCTCAATCTGATCGGTGGGCGTGGGCTTCTCCGAGTCCTTCAACTGCTGGACTTGCTTGCCAAGCGCCTCAGCCGTAGCGCGTTGTGGGACCAGGGCCTGCTCAAGGAGCGGGATTCGCGCCTTCACCTGGGTGTGCCTGTCATGCGTTAATTTCGCCTCCAGGTGGGTCCCTTCGGCCGTGCGATGCACGGCGGAGACCGTCTCCACGTCGAACCCGATCATCTCAAGTTTCTTTCGAGCCCTCTGCTGGGCCTGCTCGGCAAGGGCCTGGAAACGGTCGGTCGCTTCGACCGGCGCGCCCTGCTCGATCGCCTCCACCGCGCTGTTCATCCGCTCGACGGCCTTTTCCATCTCCTTCAGAGCGTCCTGCGGGGCGCTATCCCTCCGCTGTCGCTCGAAGGCGGCGAATTCGCGGAACATGCCATCCTGGATCCCGCCCATCTCTCCGAGAACGTTCAGAAGCTCCTGGGCGTTTCCCTCTATCTGCTCCGCTGCGAGGCTCTCCATCGCTTCGGCCAGCTCCGTCAGCCCAACGGCGGACATGGTCGGCTGCGAATACATGCGATCCTGCAGGTCCGCGACGAGCTGGCGAACCGGCGTGAGGTGGATCAATGCCGCCAGGGCCAAGGCGTGCAGCACGACAGAAACGAGGAACCAGACCCCCCGGTCCTTCTCTTTGCGCCTTCGTCGGGGCAGCGCGACCGACACCGCCGCCTTACTCGGGCTCCCGTTTGGTCCTGATGCCGACATTCTTCAGCCCTTCGAAACTGCACATGTCGAGGATCTGCACCGCCGCCCACATGGGTGCCTGGCGATCGGCGTCGATCCGTATGCGATGGTTCACGTCCTGGCCGGCCAGCTCTTCGAGCTTCCGGCCGAGATACCCCTGGCCCACCGGCTCGGACCCCAGATACAGGCTCCCGCTGCGGTCTATGGAGACAATGGTCATGTTGTCCTGGGTCTGTTTGCTCACAGCGGCGGCGGCTTCCGGCAGATCCAGGGGCAGTTCCTTTTCGATCTTCTTCAGCGTCGTGGCCACCAGGAAGAAGATGAGGAGCAGAAAGACGCAGTCAATCAGAGGCGCCATCTGGACCTCTATCTGCTCATCTTCTCCCATTTTAATCCTCATTGTCGCCCCCCTTTTCAGTCGCGTTCCCGTCAGTCCCCCCGCCATACCACACCCGGATCAACTCGCCGACCTCATCTTCCAGCATCAGGGCGAACAGGTTCGTGCGGCTCTTGAAGTAGTGGTAGAGGATCAGGGCAGGCACAGCGATGGTCAGTCCCGCGGCCGTGGTGATGAGCGCCTTGGAGATGTCGCCGCCCAGCAGCGAGGCATCCCCCAGGGACCCGGCGGCCGACACCTTGTCAAAGGCGCCTATCATCCCGATCACGGTTCCCAGCAGACCCAGCAGCGGCGAAACGGTCGCGACCACTGCCAGAGGATACGCTTTCTGCACGTGGCGCCGGAGATCACGGGACGCCATGTCCCCCGCCATCAGTGAGACGTCAGCCATGCTGCTGTGCCGATGGTCAACGATGAGGCCAATGATGCGCGCCAGCGTGCTCTTGCTCTTTTCGGACAGGGCCTGAAGCTCGTCCCATTTGCCGGCCCGCCACAGCTCGTCCGCCTTGTCCCCGAGGCCCTCCGGCGCTATCACGCCGCTGCGCAGGCAGACAAGCCGCTCAATCGTGTACCCAACCCCGGCCACGGACGCCAGAAGCAAGAAGACCATCGTCAAACCACCTTGCCTCAGCTTCAGGACAAAGGCTTGCCCCGTGGTCAGTTCAATGGGGCCGATGCCAACGTCGGGCACGGTACTTTCTATCGGCGTCTCGGCCGGCACCACAAGCGGCTCAGCAGTGTCGACGGCCGTATCAGGCTCGACCACTTCCTGTGCCAACGCCAATGGAGCGTAAAGCCATAACGCCAGCAGCGCTATCGCAGATGCGGCGACAATCCGTCCGGAGCCCATGCAATGTCCTCCTGCGCGATTCGAGATGATCGGTGCAGACTCAGCAAGCCAGTGGGATTCATCCTCTCAGGGCTGTTCGGCGACGATGCCACCCTCAAACTCAGGGTTTCGGGCACGCCCATTGCCGGCTGGCCGGGCGCGGCAGAGCCAGGCGGCGCCAGGTCCGCCGTCCTCGGGACCGGCAGCCCCAGTGCAAGTGCTCATACTAACGCAACGCACCCGTAACTTTCAAAGCCAAAGCCGTGCGGCAGCGGCCCACGTCATCCCGTCCAAGTCCGGGAAAACCAGACCGCATCCCTCGACCGGAGAAAGCCAACGGAAGCGACGCGCAGTGCGGACGTGTGCGTACGTTCCTACGGCGCGCGCAACCAACTGCCTTTGCGACCCTCAGGCCGTTGCGTGCAAGACGACGACGGTCAGGTCGTCGGCAAGTTCAGCGTCTCCGGTGAACTCGCGCACGCATCCCTTCACGCGCTCGACGAGCTCCTCCGGCGGGGCCTCACGGTGGCGGTCCAGGCATTCGAGCAGACGCCGCTGCCCGAACAACTCGCCCTCGGCGTTCCGCGCCTCAGTGACACCGTCCGAGTACAGGACCAGCAGGTCTCCCGGCTCGAAGGTCGCTTCCTGCTCGATGGCCTCGAAGTCGTCCACCATTCCGATCGGCAGCGACGGCTCGGAGCGCAGCGGCGACGGTGCCTCGCCCGGACGCACGCGGATGGGAACCGGATGTCCGGCGTTGACGAAATGAAGGGCTCGCGCCTGGGGGTCGTAGACTCCGTAGAAAATGGTGGCGAACAGCCCGCCGGCCTCCCCGGAAGCGAGAAGGACGACGTTGGCGCTGGAAAGGACGTCCTTCACGTCCGAGCCGCGCAAGGAAAGTGTCCGCAACACGCTCAGGCACTGGGCGCAATAGAGGGCGGCGGGAAGTCCCTTGCCGGATGCGTCACCGACGGCGATGGCAAGCCGGCCATCCGGGCGTCGGAGAAAGTCGTAGAAATCGCCGCCCACCAGCCGCGCCGGCACGCTGGAGGCGAAGGTCCGGAGCCCGGGCACTTCAGGCAGCCGCGCCGGCATCATCCAGGCCTGAACCTTCGCAGCGACCCTGATCTCGCTCTCCAGTCTTTCCTTGGCGACGGTCGTGCGGCGCAGTTCCTGGATGTGGCCCTTGAGGGAAGCAACCATCTTGTTGAGCGCGTTGGCGAGCGTCTTCACTTCTCCGCCGGCCTGGATGTCTACGCGACGCTCCAGGTCGCCCTGGCCGATCTGTGCGGCGTCGGCAGCAAGGGCCTCAATCGGAGCTGCAATGCCCCGCGAAGCGTGAACCGCAAGGCCTATCCCCAAGATCAGCACGCCGCCCGTAACAAGCGCCGTCAACAAAACAGCCTGGCGCATCTCAGCGACCATCGGCGCGACGTTGAACGTGCTGAGCAGCGCGTAAACGGCGCCGTCCTCATCTACAACGGGCGAGGCTACGACCAGACGGGTGCCATCCATGCGCGTGGCGGGGGCGCCTGTGTCCAGCGCTTTCTGGGCGAGAACCCGCAGCCCATGATCACGGAGCAGCTCATCCTCTTCGATGCGACCGGGCCGATTCGTGTCGATGTACAGCCGCCCGTTCGCCGTGACAAGCACCAGCCTCTCGATCCCGCCGCCGCCCACCAGGGTCCGCACCAGATCGGCCGCCGTCATGCCGGCAGCGAACTTCGCCAGGGAATCGGCGTTGTAGCCGACCTGGACGATCCGAGGCGTGTCTATGCCCGAGACGCCCGCGTACTTGAAGACCTCGCCGTCGTGTTCGCGCTTCATGGCGGCTTGAACGAACCGGCCCTGATCTTCTTCCAGCAGATGCCAGAACTCCCACGCCTGGTTTCTATCGGTGGGCTGGCTGGGGAACGTGAAATCAATCTCCTCGCGGTTGCGCAAGTAGGCGTGCGCTTTCCCGTCCGTGATCCAGAACTCGTCAAGGACGGTGCTGTCGGCGATGTCCCTGAGGCGTTCCTTAATGTCTTTGGCAGGAAGCTGCGCGGAGTTCTCCGCCACGTCCACCAGATGAGCAGCCAGGGCCGCCTGCACGATCATCTGCTCGCCCAGCAACTCCTCTGCGGATCTCTCCACGCGGAGGCCGTACTCCCCGACTTTGGCCACCATCGCGGTCACGGCCTTCACCCTTTCCAGAGTGTATTCGACCATCGCACGATGGCCCAGCGACGACACCAGCAAATAGTTCCCCAAGACCGCAACAGCCATAAGGCCACTGAATGCAAGAAGCAGTTTTGCTCGTAGCTTCATGCCACAGCCTCCTTTCCTGCCATCTGGATGGTCACTCCGTTGGGTGTACCAAGGTCAGGTCCAGCGTTCCTCAAGTCGCACAGCAGCCGACGACGATCCACTGACGAAGTACAACCCCATAGTTGTAAGGTGTATGGCCGTATTCTGCAAGTCCCCCCTTGCAGCCCACCTGTTGCTCCTCACCGAGTTTGTGCTGGGACGGTGTTAACGCTGCCAGGGAAGTGCCGGGCCTCGCGGCACGCCATACCGCCCCCTG